>NZ_JACJEM010000048.1:0-36833 GCF_014164085.1 Pseudoalteromonas sp. SG45-5
GAGTGCCCACACAGATGATTGCTTTATATTGTTAAAGAACGTTTTGAGTCGCTTTAGCGTCTCAAGGGATGCGAATAATACACCCTTTATTTTTCGAGTCAACACTTAGTTTTAAACTTTCTTTTGGAAGATTTAAAACCGAAGTTTTATTTAACTCTCTGAGTGGTTGCTGCTTTGCTATGCTTCGGCGTTTCCCGTCTCAGTGGGGTCGCATTATAGGGAGATTCGATTCTTACGCAAGCGTTATTTACATAAAATAGTAATTAAAATTAAGCCCCAAGCAAGCACACACGATAAGCACAAGTTACCCACAAAACTCTGTTGATAACTCTTGATTATACATAGTAAACCCATGCTAAAGCTTTTAATTAAATCCTTAAAAATGAAAAAAGCACCTAATCTAGGTGCTTCTCAAAAGTAATAGTTATTAGAATCTAGGGCCTGTTTATCTTTCAAGGTTAAATTTGCAGCAGCCTGTTTGGTATTCAGGCAAGGCAGAGCCTATGTAGTGTGGTTACTCCCCATAAATAGGCGATAACGAAGCATTAATGCCAAACAGGCGCTGCCCAAAGGGTTCTTCCTAGGGGCTATTTACTCTTTGTTGCTCGGCTTTTACTTAGCCCACTAGGTTACAAACCTCGCGCCGCGATTAAATAGCCCCTAGTTTGAACAAATTTTAATCCGCAAAGAGCAACAGACCCTAGTATAAAATACTATATAACTTACGACGATACTTAGCTGCGAGTGCGTCGCCATCAGGTAAAGAGGCAATAATGGCTAAAAAGCTTGGTTTTGCTTCGTTGAAATTCAGATCTTTTTGCAGCACTGTAAATAGTACATCCAATGCTTCTTCTTTTCTGCCCGCTTCATTGAGTAAAATACTTAGCTCTTCTTTTAATTCTAAGTCATTTGGGTACTTTTCTACTTGTTGTTGCTTTTCTTTAATCTCTGGTGAGTCTTTTGCTTCAAGCGCAGCTTCGCATTTTGCTTTTATATTATTAAAGTAAGCATCTTGCTCTTGTGCATCTATTGTATTTATAAGCGCTTGCGCTTCATCAACTTTATGAATTTGAATACATATGTCTGCAAGCACTAATTTGATACGTGCATTACCGCTGTCTATTTCATAAGCTTGCTTTGCATAATTAAATGCAGCATTTAAATCTGACCTTAACAACGCTTGCTTTGCTTGTTCTAGCAGTAAGTCTTGTTGCGCAGGTAAATACTTTGCAAGAGCTTCGCGTATTTGTGCCTCACTTTGAACACCTGCAAGTAGATCTACTGGTGCAGAGTCTTTTAATAATACAAGCGTAGGCAGTGTCTGCAGACCAACTTGTTGCGCAAGTTGAGAAGCGAGCGCTTGCTCTGCATCGCAATCTAGGTTTGCTACTACTATATAGCTTGCATATTCAGCCGCTACTTTATCTAAAATCGTAGCCTGTCCAATGCAGTCAGGACTTTGAGGAGAGAAAAAGTTAAGCAACACCAATTTTTGCTGTGATGTTTCACCGAGTACTTGTTGAAGGTTTTGCGCATTAATACTAACTATGTTGCTCATTGAATTGATTGCCATATTCATCTATTTAGGTTTTTATATGGTGGTGAACATAATAATTACAAGTCATATACCTAAATCACTCGGTATACATATTCAACAATGAGGGAAAACATGAAACTAACTTACTTAAGCGCAGCACTTTTATTGGCAAGCCCATTCATACAGGCAAATGGACTCGATTTGAATTTAAGCAAAACCATGCCAGCTATAGAAAAGTTTTACCTCGATTTACACCAATCGCCAGAGCTTTCTTATCACGAACAAGAAACGGGTAAAAAAATAGCAGATAAATTAGCTCAGCTGGGTTTTAAAGTAACAAGTAATGTAGGTGGCTTTGGTGTAGTTGGTATTTATAAAAATGGTGAGGGGCCGACAGTAATGATCCGCACTGATACTGATGGCTTACCTATTATTGAGCAAACAGGAAAATCCTATGCCTCAAAAGTTAAAGTAATAGACGAGCATGGTGCGAAAGTCGGTGTAATGCACGGCTGTGGCCACGATATTCACATGAGCTCTTTTATTGGTACTGCTGAGCAATTAATAGCACATAAAGATCAATGGAAAGGCACTTTAATGATGGTTGCACAACCTGCTGAAGAAGTTGGCGGAGGTGCTAAAGCAATGTTAAGCGAAGGGCTATTTAGTAAATATGAAAAACCTGATCATATAATTGCTTTGCATGTAAGTGCTAGCGTTCCCGCTGGTAAGGTATCAATGAAAAATGAATACACTATGGCAAGTGTAGATTCTGTCGATATTACAATAAAGGGCAAAGGCGGTCATGGGGCTTATCCGCATACAACTATAGACCCTGTGGTTATAGCTGCGCGCACTGTACTTGCTCTGCAAACAATCACAAGCCGAGAACTTTCACCGCTTGAGCCTTCAGTTATTACGGTTGGGTCTATTCATGGTGGTTCAAAACATAATGTGATTTCGGATGAAGTAAAACTACAACTCACTCTTAGAAGCTATAACCCAAATGTTAGAAGTGCTCAAATAGCAGCAATAAAACGAATCACCGCAGGTATTGCACAAAGTGCTGGCTTAAATGAATTAAATTACCCTGTAGTATATGTACATGAAGATGAATCTATTCCATCTACTTATAATAACCCTGCACAAACAGACATTGTTAGAAACTCCATTGCCAGCGCAATTGGTGATACTAATGTACTTGAAACACAAGCTGTAATGGCGGGTGAAGACTTTGGCCTATACGGACGCACCGATGAAAACATCCCTATCACCTTATTTTGGCTAGGTGGTGTAAACCAAGCACAATACGCGGATTCAATAAAAACAGGTGAGGTACTCCCTTCCCTACACTCTAGTAAATTTGCACCAGATTATAAAGTTGCTATCCCTACCGGAATAAAAGCAATGAGTAACGCTGCTGTTGCTTTATTTAATAAGTAACCTGAATTCTGGATAATAAATCTATCTCAAGCAGAGTTCAGGTTAAGTAATACCAATTCAACATTAAGTAATATGGTTTGATAAAAAAGCTCTGTTGCTAACTAGCAACAGAGCTTTTTTTATAACTCGACTTTTTAAAGGTCGCTTTTCCACCTCGTTTAGCAAAACGTTTTTTAGGTGAGGTTTTTGGTAACTTCGCAAATGCATTGCTATCGCAGTTTGCTGCTAATTGAACAAACCTATTTAGGTCAGCAAGTAAAGGCTGTAAAAATTGCTGATAACTCATTGCCTGCTGTGCAATATCACCTAAGCTCGATTCCCACTTTGCGGTTAAATCAGGACTCGCTAAACCTTGTGGTAATACGCTAATAAGAGCAAGCCCCGTTTCGGTCGCTCTAATTGACTTACCTTCACGTTTTAAAAAACGACGTTTAAAAAGCAACTCGATTATTCCCGCACGTGTTGCCTCCGTACCTAAACCATCGGTGTCTTTTAATACTTTTTTAATTTGTGGATCTTTAACATAACGGCTAATGCCCGTCATCGCAGCCAATAATGTAGCATCGGTAAAATAAGCAGGGGGCGACGTATGCTTTTCGACTACTTCGCCTTTATCGCAAAAAAGAGGCATACCTTTTGTTAAAGGAGGTAGCGAGGCTTCATCTTTTAATTCAGATTTACCCATTAACACCTTAAAACCCAAGCTTACATCTTGTTTTGCATTTGCTTTAAATAATCCGCCAGCAATTGTTATCTCTGCTTTAGTTTCGTTATATATATAGTCGGGATGAAACTGAATTAGGTAATGGCGGCTTATTAATTGATATACCTTCGCTTCATCACCGCTCAAACTCGCTGACTTTAACTGCTTAGCCGTAGGCACAATGGCATGATGAGCAGCCACTTTTGAATCGTTAAAACATTTACTACGCTTTTTTGCATCAGCTCCATTTACCAGTTCGGTGCTTTGCCCACCATTAGCACTTATAGCTTTAAAAATTGAGGATGCATCTTGATGGTGATCTTTAGGTAAATAACGATTGTCAGAGCGTGGGTAGGTTATTAATTTATGGCGTTCGTAAAGTATTTGGCAAATATCCAACACATTTTGAGCAGGCATACCAAATGCTTTAGCTGCATCTATCTGCAGTGCAGATAAATTATATGGCAACGGCGCACTTTGTTTTTTTTGTTTTTGCTCAAGCGCAGTAAGTTCAGCACTTTGCTTGGTAATACGTGAAGCAACATTTTGTGCGAGTGCTTTGTTAAGTATTCGCCCTTCTTCATCTTGATGTGGCTCACACGCTTTACTAGGAACCCACTTAGCTATGAATGGCTGGTTATCTGGAGTAAGTAAATGCGCCAGTACATCGTGAAAAGGCTTAGATACAAAGTTTGCTATTTCGTTATCTCTATTAACAACAAGACCTAAAATAGGGGTTTGAACTCGCCCTACCGAAAGCACATTACCAAATCCTGCTTTTTGCCCCGCTAATGTATATGCGCGGGTTAAATTCATACCAAATAGCCAATCAGCACGAGAGCGCGCTAAAGCAGATACACTTAACGGGATAAAGTCTCGATTAGAACGCATAGTGCCCAGTGATTTTTTTACTGCGGACAAATTTAAATCACTAATGAGTAAACGTTGCGTACTCTGCTTTTTAGCCTGACTTATTTTGGCTTCTTCAATTACTTGATCGACTAGTAGCTGGCCTTCACGGTCTGGATCGCCAGCATGAATAAGTTGCGAGGCTTGTTTAATCAATTTTTTTAAAACAGTAAGTTGTTTGCGTGTTTTTGTTTTAGCTTTTAATTTCCATTGCTCAGGTATTATAGGTAAGTGATCAAACTGCCATTTTTTAAAGCGCTCATCATAATCATCGGGTTCTGCTTGTTCTAGCAAATGCCCAATACACCACGAGACACAATCGCCATTAGCGACTTCTATATAACCATCATGCTTTTTATGTGGCTTTGGTAGCGCATCAGCAATAGCGCGTCCAAGTGAAGGTTTTTCTGCAATATAGAGTTTCATAGCTCGCTCACCACTGTTCATATAAACAGTAGTCTAGCACATTAGTTTAAAGCTATAAATTTTATTGTTCGTTTGATGCAGTATTGCGCTTATTAATTAGTAAATAAACTAGCGGTAGATAACAAACAACAACGGTGCCTATATTAATAAATGGCAATAAGGTTTTATAAATGTATGTACTATAAGAAAGATCCCATAAATGGCGATCAACTAATCTGAAAAGTTGTAAAATAGGGGCACTTACAACAACAAGCTGACCGATAACACACTGCCACAAATAAATTTTGTCTTTTATTCCTAAATAGGCAATCAGAGCCATCCAAACAAGATCATTAAACGCCCAAATAACATAACGATAAATATAAGTACTGCTATCAAACTCTTTTAAATGGTCGTTAATCAACGCCCCATAAAAAAAGAATATAGCAGTAACCAGCACAAAGCGTAATGCAAGGTGATCTTTGCGAAGGTAAAACACAAAAATAGCAGGGCTTAATATAAAAACCCAGCTACTCTCGAGTAACTTAGAAATACTTTCAAACCATTCAGGCAAAATATTACACTCAGCCTATTTTTTTATCTGGTTCTTTATCATCGTTATCGTCATTACCACCGCCATTACCTGGCATATAACTAAATTTATCGATATTCTTCATGGCTGACTCCGTTACATTTGTTATTGAAAGCTTACTTTATGATAAATAAACGTATTTGCCAAGTAAAGTTATCTTACATCAATAGGTGCAGACTCTTTTGCTTTACCTTGTAAAATAGAAATCTCTACACGCCTGTTACGACGACGATCTTCATCTGTATCATTGGGCACCAATGGTCTTGTTTCAGCTCGCCCAACCACCATCATCCGCGTTTTATCAAAACCAGATACTTTTTGTAACTCGCTTGCTACAGCAACAGCTCGCTTAGAAGAAAGATCCCAGTTGTTTATGTACAGCTCATTCGAAACCTGAAAATCATCAGTATGACCAGATACTGTTATCTCACCAGGCACATCTTTTAACAATATGCCAATATCTTGAATAATGGGTTTAAATTTAGGCTGCAAAAAAGCACTACCTGAAGGAAAAGACCCATTTTCTCTGATGCGAATAATTATTTGCTGGCCTAAAGACTCAAGCTCTATTGCACCATCAATAATCTGCCTTTCTAATTGCTGAGCAATCTTTTTAACAAGTTCATTTGTTTGTTCTTGATCTGCAGCAGAGATTGCTTGATCAGAAGATTGTTCTTGAGAGGTACTACGAGATTCCCCACCCCGTTTATCACCTCGTTGTTCTTGCCTACCACCTGCAGAGCTTTCATCACCGGCCTGAAATTCAAGCATTTGTTGAGTCATTTCTACTGTTTGTTGCTGAATAGTCTCGATTGGTGTGGGCTCTGGTTTTCCTGGCGTAAACTCCATTGCAATAACAGAAGTACCTTTGGGAATATCTTTTACTTCTATTTTATTTTGTACACCAAATGCAAACTTCATTGAACCGGCTATTTGTTTAAATTTAAGTACATCCATTTCAGAAAATGCAAGCAAGAGTACAAAAAAGCACATCAATAAAGACATTAAATCTGCAAAGGTTCCCATCCAAGCTGGAAGCCCTGGGGGAGGACATTTACACTCTTGCTCAGACATGTTTACTCCTCGGTATCAACTTTACGTTTTGATTCAGCTAAGTAGTTTTTCAAAATGCCTTCAATTACTTTTGGGTTTTGACCATCTTGAATACCTAATACAGCGTCTAAAATCAAACGTTGGTTCATTGCTTCTTCGTCTTTACGCAGCTCCAATTTAACTTGGATAGGGATCGCCACTACATTTGCTAAAAAAGCGCCGTATAAAGTTGTTAACAAAGCAACAGCCATCGAAGGACCGATTGATTTTGGGTCGTCCATGTTAGATAACATAGCAACTAAGCCAATGAGCGTACCGATCATTCCCATTGCTGGTGCAATATCAGCCATGGCTTTAAATAAACCGGCTCCCATTTCATGACGGGTTGACGTTAAAGTTATGTCTTTTTGTAAAGTCGCTCTAACAACGTCAGCATCATGACCATCAACTAACATATCAACACCTTTACGCATAAACTGGTTCGGTATTTCAGCCTCTTCGAGGGCTAAAAAGCCACCCTTTCGAGCTGAATCAGCAAGTTCAACGGCTTTGTCTATCAACTCCTCTGGCGATTCAATTTTAAACATAAAGGCTTTAGCGGCCACTTTACCAATGCCAAAAAACTGCCCCATGGTGTAATTAGATAAAACAATAAATATAGAACCGCCAAATACAATCACCACTGAAGGAGTGTTGTAAAACATGGCCATTTCGCCACTACTGCTCATAAACATGGACATGACAATCAAGCCAATTGCGCCAAGGATCCCTATAATGGTTGCTAAATCCACATTTCCTCCAAAGGTTTCATGCACTAAGGCCTTATTATAAACTTTTTATCATTAACTGCTTATCGGCAACATATTGAATTGCTTAAGCGGTTTATCTAAATAAAGATAAAAAAGTCTTATTAGTGTAATTTATATTCAAGCTGCATTAATAATTACTTTTATTAAAAGAATTGACCGTGATTAAGCCCTTATTAATGCATACAAGAATAGCATTTGATATTAATAGACGAAAAAAACGTATCATCCTTTGACCTAGTTTAGCATTCCCCCTAAAATTGGCTCCTAAATTTACCACGTAAGCTGAAATAAGATGGCGACTAAAAAACCTGAAAACTTAAGTTTCGAACAAGCACTAGAAGAATTATCGACAATTGTTAGTGATATGGAACAAGGTGATTTATCGCTTGAGCAATCATTAAAACAATTTGAACGCGGAATTGCTTTAGCCAATGCTTCATCTGGTAAATTACAACAAGCAGAGCAAAAAGTATCAATTTTAATGGGCAATGGCGAAAAATCAGTACTTACTAACTTTGATAACGATACGGAATAACTGTGAGTATTAAAGAACAGATTGAACGTGCGCAAATAGATGTAATAGCTACCTTGAAAGCGTATTTCAAACAGTCGTTAGATACAGACGAAACGGTAAAAAATGCCACACAATACGGGTTATTTAATGGCGGTAAAAGATTACGCCCATTTTTAGTTTATGCAACGGGCGAGATGTTTGGCGCAAATAAACACGATCTGAATGTACTTTCAGCAGCTATTGAATGCATTCATAGCTATTCGTTAGTGCATGATGACTTACCGGCGATGGACGATGATGACTTACGCCGTGGCCGCCCAACTTGTCACATAGAGTTTGGTGAAGCCCATGCTATTTTAGCTGGTGATGCTCTACAAACTATCGCTTTTGAGTTAATTGCAAATCATCAATTCAAATGCTCAGCACAAACACAAGTAAAAATGATCGCACAATTAGCACATGCATCAGGCCTTAAAGGCATGGTTGGCGGGCAAGGTTTAGACATTGCCGCGACTGACAAAGTCATTACTGCACAAGAGCTGGAGCGGATCCATAAACTAAAAACGGGTGCGCTGATTAACTGCGCTATTATGTTAGGTGCATTGTGCAGTGAAAAAGCAGATAAACACACTTTAGAAAGCTTATCTACTTTTGGTTATGCGATAGGGCTGGCCTTCCAAGTACAAGACGATATTTTAGATGTTGAGGGTGATACGCTTATTTTAGGTAAGCCACAAGGGTCAGATATTGCGGCCAATAAAGCGACATACCCTGCTTTATTAGGTATGCTAGGCGCTAAAGAGAAAGCGCAGAATTTAATACAACAAGCCCACGAGGCGTTAGCAAATATAGATGCTGACACAACACTTCTGGCGTCACTGGCAAATTACCTTATTGAGCGTGATCATTAAGACACCGCTTAAAAGTATTGCACTGAGTACAGACACATTATTACTAAACATTAGTTAATTCTACATCTTATTTTGTATTAATTAATGTTAGCGAAGGATATAAATAAAACCATGACACGTGATAGCAGCAAGTATCCATTACTTAATTTGGTTGACGAGCCGACCCAGTTGCGCGATTTAGCGCAAGATAAACTCCCAGAGTTTAGCAATGAGTTGCGCGACTATTTACTCAACTCAGTATCGCAAAGTAGCGGTCATTTAGCATCTGGTTTAGGTACTGTGGAGCTAACTGTTGCACTGCATTATGTTTATAACACACCTGAAGATCGTTTAGTGTGGGATGTGGGTCACCAAGCTTATCCGCATAAAATACTTACCGGTCGACGTGATTTAATGCATACGATTCGTCAAAAAGACGGCCTACACCCTTTTCCATTTCGTGATGAAAGCAAATACGATACGTTTAGTGTAGGGCATTCAAGTACGTCTATCTCTGCCGCTTTAGGTATGTCGATTGCCGCACAAAAAGAAGGTAAAGGGCGAAAAACAGTTGCCATTATTGGTGATGGCGCAATTACTGCTGGTATGGCCTTTGAAGCAATGAATCACCTTGGCGATGTTAAATCAGACATGCTGATCATTTTGAACGATAACGAAATGTCGATATCTGAAAATGTAGGCGCGTTAACCAATCATTTTGCACGTATTTTATCAGGTAGCTTTTATACTAACATTCGCGAAGGTAGTAAAAAGTTACTCTCTGGTGTACCTCCGGTTAAGCAACTTGCCAGTAAAATGGAAGAGCATATTAAAGGTATGATGATCCCGGGTACTTTTTTTGAAGAATTAGGTCTAAATTACATTGGCCCAATTGATGGACATGATGTAAATATGTTGGTTGATACGCTGCGTAATATGCGTAACTTAAAAGGCCCGCAGTTATTACATATAAAAACGCAAAAAGGTAAAGGTTATAAGCCAGCTGAAGCGGATCCTATTGGCTATCATGGCGTACCAAAGTTTGACCCAATGACATCAAGCCTTCCTAAATCAAAGCCCAGCGCAGCTACTTTTTCAAAAGTATTTGGCGACTGGCTATGCGATATGGCCCAGCAAGACGATAAATTAATGGCGATCACACCCGCTATGCGCGAAGGTTCAGGTATGGTGCGTTTTTCTAAAGAGTTCCCAGGACAATACTTTGACGTCGCTATTGCAGAGCAGCATGCTGTTACGCTAGCCGCAGGTTTTGCTTGTGAAGGCTTAAAACCCGTTGTAGCTATTTACTCAAGCTTTTTACAGCGCGCGTACGATCAGCTAATTCACGATGTTGCATTGCAAAATTTACCCGTTTTATTTGCCATTGACCGTGCCGGTATTGTGGGAGCAGACGGTGAAACTCATCAAGGCGCATACGATTTAAGTTTTATGCGCTGTATTCCAAATATGATCATTATGGCACCAAGCGATACCAATGAATGTCGTCAAATGCTCTATACTGGCTATCAAGCAAATTGCCCAGTAGCCGTGCGTTATCCTCGTGGCAGTGCGGGCACTGCTGAAATTCAAAGTGATATGCAACTGCTTGAAATAGGTAGAGCAAATACGGTTAAAAAAGGCAGTAAAATTGCAATTTTATCATTCGGTACACTGCTAGAGAACGCCCAACTTGCAGCCAATGATTTAGATGCCACACTTGTTAATATGCGTTTTATTAAGCCACTTGATACTGCACTTTTAAATGAAATTGCTACTAGCTATGACTTTATTATCACACTTGAAGATAATGCGATAGCCGGTGGTGCAGGCTCTGCCGTCACTGAATATTTAGCCAGCCAAAAATCTGCTGTAAAAATACTTAATCTAGGTATTCCAGATGAATTTATTAAACACGGCACGCAAGATCAAATGCACGATGAAATGGGATTGGGCGAACAAGGTATATTAACCGCCATCAAAGCGTTTATTGATTAACATTTAAAAATACTAAAAAAGGAGCCTTGGCTCCTTTTTTAGTATTTTAACATTGGCCTTACCGACTAACTTATACCAATTCGCTTAATTAAGTGATCTATTTTGAGGTAAGAAAATCGTGTCGATAACAAGACAAAAATTTCGTTATTTAGTTGTTCTATATCAGAATTTTTAACGCAGTTAACATCAGATTTAATCCCTCAAATTGATAAAGTATTACTGCAGATTGGTATTAGCGCATCCACACTTTAATATCGGCAAGCCCATTACTTTGTAAAAGGCTTAACTGTTGATCAACATTTGAATTTTGCTCAAACTCGAATGCGTCTAACTGCTCGTCAAACGTAATATTTGCGACACCATCACCGCCACGTTTTTTCACTTGATGAAGTGCAATATCGGCTAAATTAATGGATGTCTCCCAACTTATCACTTGTCCGCCTAAAAGTGGTAGCGGGTAGAAAGACCAGCCGATAGAAGTGGTTAAATTGGTACCTTTGCCATTTGGTAATTGAAATGCATATTCCGCAACTGCTTTGCATAAATCAGAAGCGTAACTGTCTATTTTATTGCACTTAAAATCGCGTAATAATAATAAAAATTCATCCCCACTCCAGCGTGCAACATAATCAGAGCCCTGCGTGCGAGAGTTCAATAATGCAGCCATTTGCTGCAAACAGCTGTCTCCTGCTATTGGTCCGTGTGCATCATTGATTCGGCTAAAGTTATCAAAGTTGATTATCAGTAAAACAAGCGATTTCCCCTGCGCTTGTAATGATTGCGAGTTACGTTGAAAATGCTCAATATCTTTTGGTAGTTGATCAAACAAAAAGCGACGGCTACGTAGCCCTGTAAGTTCATCAGAGTGACTTACCAGCTTAAGTTGTGAGTTTACTTGATTTAACTTATCGTTTGCTTGGCGCAGCTCTAGCGTACGCTCTGTGATAAGCCCCTCTAGTGCTTCTTGTTTTTTTCGCTCTTGCGCTCTAAATACCCAAAAAACCAAATAAAATAGTAAAACAAAGCCACTGGTGATAAGTAGTCTAAAATAAATTGTTTCATCAAAACGCTCTGGCACTGTAAACCCATACTCAGCTTCTTGCGCTTTACTCCAATCTTCACCTTGGCGTTTTGCTTCTAGCTGAAACAAAAATGTTCCCGCTGGCAAATTAGTATAAATAGCCTCTCTGCGTGTATTTGCATAGCGCCAATCATTATCTAAACCACTTAATTTATATCTAAACTCAATGCTGCTTGGCGCGTAATAATCGATTGCGGTATAAGTTAAAGTTATATCACGCTCATTGGTTTCTAATGACGGTTTTTTACCTAATGCTGACGTTGCTATATTACGCTGCGGTGTTGTAATGGTTTCTACTTTTGGTTTTAATGCCAGTACACCAAACAACTCTACATTTTTGGGTATTTCAACAACACCTTGTAAGCTTGGATACCAAATGGAATTAGCAGTATTGGCAACTGCATCATGACCCAGCCCACTACAACATTGATTGGCTTTACCATCGAGCTGACGATCAAATGAGGAAATAACCTCCTCCACTTTTAAGCTTTGAATCTCTGCTTTGAACTGTTCAATAGGCATTCTGTAAACACCTTTCATAGTGCTTACCCAAACATGCTTTAACCTTTCATCGTATTCTAGGCTGAAAATAGAGCCGTATGGTAAGCCATTTGCGGCATCAAGCTGACGCCACTGTCCTTGCGTACTTCTGTAAAAAAGCCCATCGTTAAGAGAGCCGATTAAAATACCCACGCCATCTATATGTAACACGCTAGTTACGTATGCACTTTCAAGTGTTGTTTGATCACCAATTTTTTCTATTCCACGATCAGTAAAATAATAGGCACCTTTACTTGTACCAATAACCCCAAAGTTTGCCTTATCGAGTACATAGGTAATAAATTTGCTTCCTAAAAAAGCGTTGTATGCAAAAGGCGTTAACCCAGCAAAGTTTAGCCTATATAACCCTCGCCCTGTGCCAATCCAAAATCCGCCCTTACTCGAACGACTAATAGCAAATACGGGGTTATCCTGAAGAGCTCGCCCTGGTACCATATAAAGAGTGTTATTTTCAAAAACAAACAGCCCCCTGCCTGTCGCAATATATAGTCTATTGCCATCAAACTGTAAGTCATGCACTGATGCACGACCGTATTTATCGCTAGGGATTAAATTTATAAAACTTTTGTTTAAATCAAAGTAGCCAATACCACTTTTATTTGCGACCCATAATTTACCATCCGGTGCTTGGTTAATAGCCATAACGGCTTCAGTCATTTTGGATAGGGCTGAGTGTCTTTGAACCCGCCCTTCATGAGCAAGCCACAAACCCTCGCTAAAACTGGCAAGCCATACGTTATTTTTATTATCTCGAAAAATATCAGCAAACCAAATACTTTGATCCAGCTGGCTTGGCTCTACCCATTGCCATTCACCGGATTTATCTCGAAATAATAAACGTCCATAAGTTGATACCCATAGCCCGCCGTCGGTATCACTCATAAATTTATAAACAGCTGAGTTATTTGTATTTGGTAAAGGAAAGGATCTTAGTTCATCATCCAAATCTAAAAAATAAGCACCTAATTCAGATGCTAAATACAAGTTACCGTTTAAAAATGATAAATCGTGGACAATCGTTTGCGCTAAACGCTCTGGTAGTGAAATTTTTGCAGTAAGCTCTAAACGCAGTTTAGAAAAGTCGGAGGCATTTTTTGTTAATCTCAGCAGGTGGCGATCATTAACCAGCCATATCCCCTCAGGAGAAAGTGCCATTTTACTAACAGACCCTACTATTTGCGTAATAGCGGTCGCATTAACAATAGGAAGAGGACCACTCGCTTTGATTTGTAGACCAATTTGGCTTCTATCAATATAATACAAACCATTTGCAGCAATCCAAATACTGCCTTTAGCATCTTGCAATATATCTCTGACAGGGCCTTTTATATTAAACTCTTGTGCGGCAAAAGTAGCAGGGTTAATCACCACTAAGCCACTTTTAGTACCGATCCACAACAGTCCATTTAAATCGACTAGCAGCTTGTTGATGCCGTTATTGGGTAAGAAAGGGCTATTTTGAGTATTATAATTGGTAAATGTATTGCCATCAAAGCGACTTAAGCCAAACTGAGTGCCCAGCCACATGTATCCTTGTTGATCTTGTACAACGCTTTTAAGTGATTGCGACGGCAAACCATCTTTTATATTCCATTGTTTAACTACATAATCAGTAATTGAAGCCCAACTTGGCGTCGCGCACAACATCAGTACACAAACCAGTAAAAATCGCATCATAGTGCTGCCACCTAGTTAAACAAATCAAATATAAACATTAAAAGGGTAGTAAACCCACTTTTATTAATGCTTGCAAACAAATAAGCGAAAAAATACCCGCGAGTACATCGTCAGCCATAATTCCAAAACCACCATGTACACGCTTATCAAGCATACGAATTGGGCCTAGTTTTACTATGTCAAAAAATCGAAATAACAAAAAGCCAACCAATAAACTTTGCCAGCTTAGTGCTGCACCTATCATAGTAATGTAATAGCCCGCCACTTCATCCCACACAATAGCGGGGTGGTCATGCACACCTAAATCATCAGCCGTTTTACCACACGCCCATATGCCAAATACACTGATCACGACAGCAAAAACAATTTGTAGCCACAGCGGATAATACATCGTCATAAAAATAAATGGCAATGCAGCAAAAGTACCAAATGTACCAGGCGCTTTAGGGGCAAGGCCGGTGCCAAATCCTAAACCAAAAAATTGATGCGGACGTTTTAAATTAAATAATCGATTTTTATTCAAGTCTGTTCCTTTGCGAAATGCTCAAAGCCATGCTGTTTAAAATCAAACTTTTCACCCTTGTGTAAAAGCTCAATTTGCCCATCACCACTTTTAATCTGCCCAATACATGTTGCATTTACACCATATTGACGCAGTTTTAAATCTAACATCCCTTTATTACTATCTGGGACGGTAAATAATAGTTCGTAGTCATCGCCATAGCTAAGAATAAATGGTAACTGTTGATCAAAATCAAGACTCGATTTCATTGCATCTGAAGTAGGAATGTTATCTATATTTACAACCGCACTCACTTGCGACATATCAAGAATATGACTTAAATCAGCCAGTAATCCATCAGACACATCAATAGCCGATGATGCAAGTCCACGTAAAACCTGACCTGCTGCTACGCGAGGCGTTGGATAATCAAAGCGTTTATTCACATACTTTAAATGTTCAGACTCTATTTCTAAACCTTGCTTACGCGATTCAATAGCTAACCCCGCATCCCCCAAAGGACCCGTAACATAAATCCAATCACCTACTTTAGCACCACTTCTGCGCAGAGCTTTACCTTCTGGCACAGTCCCTTTTGCACAAATAGTGATAGTTAATGGACCTTGAGTGGTATCGCCACCAATAATTTGTACATTAAAATATTCTGCAATTTCGTGCATGCCTTCAGTAAATTCTTCAACCCACTGTTGGTCTATACTTGGTAAGGTTAGCGCAACTGAAACCCATGTTGGTTCGGCGCCCATTGCCGCCAAATCACTTAAATTTACAGCGAGTGCTCTGTGACCGAGTGCGCGTGGGGAAATATCATCAAAAAAGTGCACGCCAGCAACTAAAGTATCAGTTGTGATTGCAAGTTGACAGTTTGGTGGAACAGTTACTAAGGCGCAATCGTCCCCTATTCCTAGGTTTACATCACGACGGGTGATACCGCGACCTTTAAAGTAGCGGTTAATTAATTCAAATTCCTTCATACACAAAAAAGCCGACCTATGCCGGCTCTCCTTTTTAACGGTTGTTTAAACAATTAATCTGAACATTAAAATTCAGAGTGAATTGTTATTACTTGCGTAAATGCTTAACAGCTTTATCAAGTACACCGTTTACAAATTTATGGCTGTCTTCTGCGCCAAATATTTTAGCCAGCTCAATACCTTCGTTAATAGCCACTTTATAAGGTACGTCTTCACGGAACTTAAGTTCATAGCTGCTTAAACGTAAAATTGCGCGCTCAACCATATCTAAGTCATCAAACGGACGTGTTAAATGTGGTGATACAGCTTCGTCTAGTTGCTTATAATTTACAGCAACACCCGTCGCTAGATCTTTAAAGTATTCAACATCAATTTTAGTAACGTCTGTTTCGATCAACATTTGTTGTTCGATATCGGCAATTAAATTGCCACTTATTTGCCAAGAATAAACGGCTTGGAGTGCTAAGATACGTGCTTTACGTCTTGCTGCTGGTTTCACAAAAATTCCTTAAACTTAAATTTTATCTAACACATTAACCATTTCGAGCGCGCCTAAAGCAGCTTCGCCGCCTTTATTGCCCATTTTGGTGCCAGCACGCTCAATTGCTTGTTCAATGCTTTCTGTGGTTAATACGCCAAATGCAACCGGGATATCATACTCAAGTGATACTTGCGCAAGACCTTTGTTTGATTCGCCAGCAACTAGGTCAAAATGTGGTGTACCACCTCTGATCACTACGCCTAAAGCGATGATTGCATCATACTCTTTTTTTGCCGCAACGCGTTTAGCCGCTAAAGGTAATTCTACTGCACCAGGTACATAAATAACGGTAATATCGTCATCAGATACGCCACCAGTGCGTTTTAGCTCATCAACAGCGCCTGCAAGGAGACTGCTACCAATAAAGTCATTAAAACGAGAAATGACAATGGCAAATTTCTTGCCCGGAGCGTACTTACTACCTTCAATAATTTTCATTTGATAACCCTAAAAATAAGTTCAAGCGGTTGCGATTGCGCAAAAATTGCTGCGCATCATACCATAAAAATAAAATAATAGACTAGTTAAAAGCAGAGCGCTTATTGTGGCTCAATATAGTCAATAACTTCTAAATGAAAGCCCGAAAGTGCATGGTACTTTTTAGGGCGACTCATTAATCGCATTTGCTTAATTCCAAGATCAGCAAGTATTTGCGAACCAACACCAACAGTACGAGATGTTCCTTGGAACTTACGAGGTGTCACATTCTCGCCTGCATCAGCTGCGGCAAATGCTTTTACTGTTGCCTCTAATTCTTCTGTACTTTCTTGTTTACCTAAAATAACTAATACACCGTCGTTTTTAGCAATGTACGCCATTGCATCAGAAAGCCCCCAACTACGGTCTGCGCTTCTATCTGAAAGTAAAATATCGTTAAAAGTACTCTGCAAATGTACGCGTACAAGTGTAGGTTCTTGCTCTTTTATTTCGCCCTTGAGCAATACGTAATGTAATTGGCCGTCGATCGTGTCTTTGTAAGTTACTAAATCAAATTCACCATGCTCTGTAGGTAGCTTACATTTTGCAACTTGTTCAATCGTGGTTTCGTTTAAATTACGATATTCGATTAAATCAGCAATGGTGCCAATTTTAATATCATGTTGTTTTGCAAAAACTTCTAAATCAGGGCGGCGCGCCATTGTGCCATCTGCATTTAGAATTTCAACAATAACAGATGATGCTTCAAGCCCAGCTAAACGCGCTAAGTCACAGCCAGCTTCAGTGTGCCCTGCGCGAGTTAATACGCCACCAGGTTGTGCCATGATAGGAAAAATATGACCAGGTTGAACAATATCACTTGGTACTGCGCCTTTTGCTATAGCAGCTTGTACTGTACGCGCTCTATCAGCGGCAGAAATACCCGTAGTTACACCTTTTGCGGCTTCAATCGACATTGTAAAGTTTGTCGAAAATGCAGCGCCATTATTTTTAACCATAAGCGGTAAATCAAGCTGCTCGCAACGCTCTTGCGTCATGGTTAAACAAATTAAACCACGGCCATGAGTTGCCATAAAATTAATTGCTTCTGCGCTAATATGTTCTGCTGCGATAATTAAATCGCCTTCATTTTCTCTGTCTTCATCGTCCATTAAAATAACCATTTTACCAATTTTAATGTCGTCGATGATTTCTTGTGCGCTGTGTAAATTCATAAATTTGCTCGTGTAAGTTGTCAGTTTCGTTATTTAATAAAGCCCGCTTTAGCGAGTAAGCTCATCGAAATATTTGAGCCCGTTGGTTGTTCTGCACCTTTTATAAGACGCTCTAAATAACGTGCAATTTGATCGACTTCTAAATTAACTTGAGTGCCCACTTTAAAATGAGCAATGGTAGTTTGCTCACTCGTATGAGGAACAATTGTTAATTTGAATTTATTACCTTCTACAGCGTTAACTGTCAGGCTTATACCATCAATACATACCGAACCTTTGTACGGAATGTATTTCATTAAATCTTCGTCAGTTGCAAGCCAATATTCTGTTGCCCTGGCGTTTTTTGTGACACTTGTAATCGTTGCAATACCATCAACATGACCAGAGACCAAATGGCCCCCCAGACGTGAAACAGGTTGCATTGCTTTTTCAAGATTAACAGTTTGCCCTATAGCATAGTGAGCAAATCCAGTTAAACCAATCGTCTCATTAGATAAATCAGCACTAAAACCGTCAATATGTTTATCAACTACGGTTAAGCAAACGCCATTGGTTGCAATGCTATCGCCTAGCTTTACGTCTTTCATATCAAGATCAGCACTTTGAATACGAATGGCTAAGTCGCCTTGTTTTTTTTGTAATAAAGCAATTTTGCCTGTGGCTTCTATTATCCCAGTAAACATAGCGCTACTCTTTTTTATTAAGTGATTTTAATAAGTTTTCAGCGCAGTGATACGTATATCGTCACCAATGCGTGTACATTCATTAAATGTTAAATTAACGGTATTTTGCATACTCGTCAATTCAGGAAAATTAACTAAACTTTTTGCATTATTGCCCATTAGTTTAGGCGCTAAATAAAAAACAAACTCGTCAATTAAATCAAGATCTGTCATTTTACCAGCAAGTGTTGCGCCCGCCTCAAGCCACACATTATTAAAATGCAGTTGCCCAAGTTTTTCTAAAACCACCTGCAAATCAACTTTGCCATTACTTTCTTTTACTTCAATATGCTTTACAAAATGCGGCCACTGTAGTGATTTATCAACCTTGGTGGTAAATATAATTATATCACTTTGAATGTTGAATAAAGCAAGGTTAGGCGTTAAGCGGTTTTGAGAATCAATAATAACACGCACAGGTTGCCGTAGCGCTAAATCGGTAGGGAGTGGGCACGGTAATTCACTTAGTCGTACATTTAATTTTGCATCATCTACTAATACGGTATCGGCGCCGGTTAAAATAGCGCAGCTTTTTGCACGGTATAATTGCACATCTTGGCGAGCAGCGGTGCCTGTGATCCACTTACTTTGACCATTTTTAAGCGCTGTTTTACCATCTATACTTGCTGCCATTTTACAGGTTACATAAGGTAAGCCTTGTTCCATTCGCTTAAAAAAGCCAACGTTGAGTGCCCGCGCTTGTGATTCAAGTAATCCATGAGCAACGTCAATGCCCGCGTCGCTCAGTATTTTAAGACCTTTACCTGCAACTTGTGGGTTTGTATCAACCATAGCGGCAATTACTTTTACTATGCCCGCCTTTTTTAAGCCTTCAGCACACGGTGGTGTACGCCCATAGTGACCACAAGGTTCAAGCGTTACATAAGCCGTTGCACCTTGTGCATTATTACCCGCTATTGCCAGTGCATTTACTTCAGCATGACCTTGACCAGCTAATTGATGGAACCCCTCACCAATGATTTGATTATTCTTAACTAATACACAGCCAACATTAGGATTAGGTGTGGTAGTAAACTCGCCTTTTTTGGCAAGCTCTATCGCGCGCGCCATATACATTTTGTCATGTTCAGTAAAAGGAACTTGGTTAAGCATTATTACTCCCCTAAGCGGGCAATTTCTTCGCCAAATTCGCGTATGTCTTCAAATGAACGATAAACAGAAGCAAACCTTACATAAGCAACTTTATCGAGCTTTTTAAGCGCTTCCATAATGCATTCACCCACTAAGTGGCTTGAAATCTCCCGCTCACCCGTTGCACGTAATTGCGATTTTATTATGTTAACCACTTCTTCAACCTGTTCAGTACTTACTGGACGTTTCTCAAGTGCACGATTTAAACCATTCAACAGTTTATCTTCATTAAACGGCTCCCGACTGCCATCTTGCTTAACAACACGTGGCATAACCAGTTCAGCGCCTTCAAATGTAGTAAAGCGCTCGTGGCAGTCATTGCACTCACGGCGCCTGCGAACTTGATGGCCTCCACCAACAAGGCGTGAGTCAATAACTTTAGTATCTTTTGCGGTACAAAATGGACAATGCATAGCTCGGTACTTCCGTTTTAAAACAAAAAAGACCGCTAAATAGCGGTCTTTTATCTTAGCAAAAAAATAGGGCCTGTTGTGCTCTAAATTACTGCTGCTTATGCAATTAAGCGTATACAGGTAATTTTGCACAAATTGCTTTTACTTTTTCTTTAACTTGCGCCTGTACAGATTCATCAGTGATGTTATCTAGTACGTCACAAATCCAGCCAGCAAGCTCTTTTGATTCTTCTTCTTTGAAACCACGACGAGTGATTGCAGGAGAACCAATACGCAAACCAGATGTTACAAATGGAGAACGTGGATCGTTTGGCACTGAGTTTTTATTAACTGTGATGTTAGCGTTACCAAGGGCTGCGTCTGCATCTTTACCAGTAATATCTTTATCGATTAAATCGAGTAGGAATAAGTGGTTTTCAGTTTTGTCAGATACGATTTTGTAGCCGCGCTCTTGCATTACAGCAACCATTGCTTTTGCGTTTTTAACAACTTGTGTTTGGTATACTTTAAATTCTGGTTGAAGCGCTTCTTTAAATGCCACTGCTTTTGCTGCAATAACGTGACATAAAGGGCCACCTTGGCCACCAGGGAAAACTGCGCTGTTAAGCTTTTTATAGATTGCTTCGTCGCCACATGCAGAAATAATTAAACCACCACGAGGGCCTGCAAGTGTTTTATGCGTAGTTGTAGTTACAACATGTGCATGAGGAACTGGGCTTGGGTAAACCCCTGCCGCAATTAAACCTGCAACGTGAGCCATATCAACAAACAGGTAAGCACCTACTTTGTCAGCAATTTCACGGAATTTAGCCCAATCAACAATACCTGAGTACGCTGAGAAACCACCAATAATCATTTTTGGTTTGTGCTCAAGTGCTAGTGCTTCAACTTGTGCGTAATCAATTTCGCCCGTTGCTTCATCTAGTCCGTATTGGATTGCATTGTAAAGCTTACCAGAGAAGCTTACGTGAGAACCGTGAGTTAAGTGACCACCATGAGCTAAGCTCATACCTAATACAGTATCGCCTGCTTCTAATAGCGCTAGAAAAACAGCAGCGTTTGCTTGCGAACCAGCATGTGGCTGTACGTTTGCGTAGTCAGAACCAAATAATTCGTTAGCACGGTCAATTGCTAATTGCTCAACAACATCTACATGCTCACAACCGCCATAATAACGTTTGCCTGGGTAACCTTCTGCGTATTTGTTAGTAAGCTGTGAACCCTGTGCTTCTAGTACACGTGGGCTACAGTAGTTTTCAGATGCAATTAGTTCAATGTGCTCTTCTTGGCGAGCAGTTTCTTTAGTGATTGCGTCAAATAACTCTGGATCAAAATCCGAAATATTCATGCTACGTTCTAACATTGGGGTCTCCTAGGGCAACGTGTATGGTGTTTTTTAGAGGCTTTATTGTACGCTTTAAACGACTCTTTGCCTACGCTCTTAAGTTGAGGATATTTAAACAGGGATTGAAACTATTTCACAGACTTTTTAAGATGATATTTTTTAATAAGTACATAACTATTTTAAATGAATTTCATTTTTCACATTTAATTAGCTAATGAAAGCCTCTCTTTTTTGAATTATAATTTATAAAAAAAGCGGCCATAGCCGCTTCAATTGTTATTTTTTATTATCCTAGCTTTACAAGTATTTCTGTACGTAATGCGTCGTAATCGGCGTTTATATCGCTTGCTAGACATGGTTTTGCTAATGCATCGCTAAGTGGTTTTGGCATATCCAATTCAATATTTAAAATATCCTCCACGCTTTCTTTAAACTTAGCAGGGTGAGCGGTCGCTAAAAAGATACCCGCTGCACCAGGCGCTCGATTTTCAACAAGACCTTGGTACGCAATAGCAGTGTGAGGCTCTGCAACATAACCCGTTTGTTGAATTTTTTTCATCACCGATTGCGTGTCTTGCTCGTTTACGCTAGTTGAATAAAAGTTATCGTAGCTAAACCAGTTATTATCTAACATTGTTTGCACACGCGGCCAGTTGTTTGGCTTACTTACATCCATTGCATTTGAAAGCGACTCAAGTGTTGCGTTTGGCGTCCACGTTTTATCAAGCATAAAGCGCGGCACAGTATCATTTTGGTTGGTTGTTGCACTTAATTTACCTACAGGTAAGCCAATAACTGCACCAATCATTGCAGCACATACATTACCAAAGTTGCCACTTGGCACTGATATATGCGCTGTTGCGCGTTTTTCTTTTGGTAGTTGTGCAATGGCCTCAAAGTAATAACAAACCTGAGCAACTAAACGGCTAATATTAATTGAATTAGCAGAATTAAGCCCAAGTGTTGATTTAACTTCTTCATCTAAAAAGGCATTTTTAACCAACTCTTGGCAATCATCAAAACTGCCCTCAACTGCGTAACAATGAATATTGTTACCTAGCGTAGTAAATAGCTTTTGCTGAGCAAGTGAAATTTTGCCTTTAGGATATAAAATTACAACATCAATATTTGGCTTATTATAAAAAGCATGTGCAACGGCTGCACCAGTATCGCCCGATGTTGCGGTTAAAATAGTTACTTTTTCATCTTTATTAAATTGCGCCAAACACTCTGCCATAAAGCGACCACCAAAGTCTTTAAACGCAAGTGTAGGACCATGAAATAGCTCTAAACAGTATGTGTTCTCTTGTACTTCCACCAGCTTAACTGGAAAGTTAAATGCATTTTTAACCATTTGTGCCACAGTGTCGCTTGGTAGCTCATCACCAATCAGGTGGGATAATATTTTGCCGCTGCGTGTAACAAAGTCCATATCAAGCAGTGCATCAACATCGGACAGTGGCAGCAGGGATTCAGGGAAAAACACTCCTTGATTACGACCCAAACCTGTTTTTACGGCTTCAACGAACGACACTTTTTGTGAGCACTCTTTTAAATTATGTAATTGCATGACTACCTATCCTATAAAACTGTTAATTGACGCGTGCCGTCGTTATCTAATTTACAAATGTGGCAAAAGCCTTGCTCGTTAATGTAATTTGCTTCTAACCACTGCGCGCATTGCTGTGCAGCTTCAAGTGTTTTACATACGCTAAACAAGGTGGGCCCTGCGCCCGAAATACTCACTATTTCAGCGCCCAGTGCTGGCAAGCTTGCTTTGGCTTCACTAAAACCTTTAATAAGCGGTGCGCGGTAAGGTTCTGCTATTTCATCTTTCATTATGCTCAGCGCATCGTCAAAACGATTAGTTAACAGTAAGCTACTAAATGCCGATAAACGCTGTGCAAACTCAACACTTGCATGCATGCTCAACTCTTTTGGTAAAACCGAGCGCGCTTTTGCAGTGTTGAGTGAAAAACCAGGGAACGCAGCAACGTAGTACCAATTTTCATCAACAGGCAGTGCAATCGATTTATCAGGGATTAAATCACCAGTTAACTGCAAGCCACCTAAATAACATGGCGTAATATTATCGTAATGACGACCGCCGCTTACTACAGCTTCAAAGTCAGCCATCAGTTCAATAAGCTCAACCTGACTTAAATTAGTTTGTGCAAATTGATCAAGGGCAGCAAAAGTAGCCACGACCGAACACGCACTAGATCCAAGTCCAGATCCAATTGGTAAATTCTTTTTAAGCTCGAGCTTTACGCTTGGCATAGTAGGCGCAACATGCGCTCTAAAATGCACTAAGCACTGGTACGCTAAATTATCCTGCGCATCACTTGGTAACTTGTGAGCGTAGTCGCCAGTACAAATAAATTCGTCACTTGGTGCTGCGCTGACAACGGCTACATCGCCTAATAAACTGCCATCAATTGGTGCAAGGGCTGCGCCAAGGGCATCAAAACCCACTGCAAAATTACCAATAGACGCCGGCGCATATACTTCAATCATAATGTGCTCCTAGCGCGATAGCGTTTTTAAAATATCAGCAAATACACCCGCTGCTGTTACTTCAGAGCCTGCACCATAACCACGAATTACAAACGGACGCGGCTGGTAGTATTGGCTTAAAATAGCAAGTGCATTTTCGCCATCGCGAATAACACTAAGTGCATGTTTTTCATCTACCGCTTCAATACCTACTTTACAGTGACCTTCATTAATTGTTCCTACATAACGAAGTACCTTACCTTCGCTCGCAGCGCTTTGAATGTGGTCATTAAAATCAGCATCTAGGCTTGGTAGTTTTGCCATAAACTCATCAACGCTATCGCCTTGTGCAAAACCAACTGGTAATACCGATTCAACTTCGATATCGCTCAGCTCTAATTTCATACCTGCTTCGCGTGCAATGATCAGTAACTTACGTGCTACATCGGTACCCGATAAATCATCACGAGGGTCTGGCTCTGTAAAGCCGCTTTCTTTGGCTTTAATGGTTGCCTCAGAAAGTGATAAACCATCTTGAAGTGCGCCAAACATATACGAAAGTGAACCTGATAAAATACCGCTAAACTCTAACAATTCATCACCAGCACCAAATAACGATTGTAAGTTATCGATTACTGGTAAGCCTGCACCAACGTTTGTTTCGTATAAGAATTTACGATTATTCTTTTGCGTAGCAGCTATTAAATCTTGGTAATACGTGTATGAGCTTGTTGTGGCTTTTTTGTTCGCTGCAACCACATGAAAACCTGCATTTAAAAAGTCTAGGTATTGCGCAGCAAGTGCATCCGACGACGTACAATCAACAAGTACTGGATTAACTAAATGATTTTGTTTAACAAACTGCTCTACTAGTTTTAAATCAAACGCTTGCTCAGATAAGGATAGTTTTTGCTGCCAATCGCCAAAAGCAATACCTTCACTATCTAGATGTAATTGACGAGAGTTAGCAACACCATACAAGTTGAGTTTAATATTACGCTTTTCAAGCCACGCTTGTTGACGTTCAAGCTGATTAATAAGCTCTTGTCCTACTAAGCCACAACCGAGTAAAAACACATCAATTGACGGCACATGCGTGAAAAAGTTTTCATGGCATATTTTTACAGCGTCATTACATAACTCACCATCAATTACCGCAGAAATAGCACTTTCTGTAGAATCCTGTGCAATTGCCACAATATTTACTTGCGCTTGTGCAAGCGATGCAAAAAACTTAGCCGCTAATCCACGGTGTGCGCGCATGTTGTCGCCCACTAAAGTAACAATGGCTAAATTACGCTGTACTTGTACAGGCTCAATAAGCCCTGCTTGTAATTCAAGCTTAAATGCAGTTTGTAGCGCATCGAGTGCCAGTGCGAGGTCTGTTTCGTGCACACAAAAACTAATGCTAAATTCACATGATGATTGTGTAATTAAAACAATTGATACGTTATCGTGGGCAAGCGCATTAAATACCTTAGACGCCATCCCTACTTTACCTTTCATGCCCGGGCCTGAAACCGTTAGCATTGCAAGCTCTTGTAAGCTCGAAAGCGCTTTTACCGGCTCATCAGATGAATAATCGTTACCAATTAATGAACCTTGTGCGTCTGGGTTATGCGTATTTTTAATTTCACATGGCACACCGGCTTTAGCACACGGTAAGATTGTTTTAGGATGAAGTACTTTTGCACCAAAGTAAGAAAGCTCCATCGCTTCTTTATAAGATAAAAAATCTACCTTAGTCGCTTTTTTAATATAACGAGGATCAGCGCTGTATACGCCATCAACATCTGTCCAAATTTGGCAAATTTCAGCGTCTAAACAGGCTGCTGCAATTGCTGCTGAGTAATCAGAGCCATTACGGCCAAGCGTTGTAAGCTCACCTTTGTCATTACTTGCTGTAAAGCCAGGCATGATATAAATAGTTGCAGGGTTTTCTTTAAGTACAGCTTGAAAGCGCGACTTACTTAAGACTAAATCAGCTTCGGCATCAATATAACCACCAGTAGAAGCAATACAACTTGTCGCTTCTAGGTATCTTGCATCGTGAGAGCTCAATAAAGCCTGCATTAAAGAAACACTAACGCGTTCTCCAAAGCTAATTACGAACGCACGAACTTGCTCAGGGCAACACTGTATAAGTGACACGCCATCTAGTTTATTTTTAAGCTCGTCTAAGTTTGGCCAGCTTGTAACTACCACACCACTTTTTTCAACGTCAGCTTTTAAACCTTCACAACGGCTAACTAATATTTGCCATTGCTGCGAAAAATCTAAACCTTGCTCTGCGGCACTTGCCAGTGCAACCAGTGAATCTGTCATGCCACCTGGCGCAGATAACACTAATAACATTTCATCTTTTAACTGTGCTTTAACTAATTGAGCTACCTGCTCAAGGCAAGCAAAGTCGGCAAGCGACGAGCCTCCAAATTTTAAAACGCGCATTATTTATGTTCCTCATCCCATAAAACGAAAAAAGGCCTGTGTTCTAAGTGAACACAGGCCTTTAAATTTGTTGCACCGACCTATGCCACTATCCAGTAAGAATGGTGGTTGTAATAATGATGGTCAGTACGCGATTAATTGTTTTCATAGGGTAAGACTGCCTTAACAAAGGCTATGCTGTCAACCCTAAATTAAAAGATAAAACAGCCTTTTTTGACAAAAAAAGGCTCAATGAATGCCAAATTTATGCAGTATCTCATTCATCCTATTTTTATCTATGGGTTTATTCACAAAATCAATTGCACCCAATTGAGTCACTCGCTGCTTCATTTTTTCTTGAATATCAGCAGAGATAACAAGTACAAAGCACTCTATTTTATTTGCTTTTATATGTTCAAGTACTTGGACACCATCCACTTCTGGCATAGTTAAATCTAAACACAATAAATCAAAATTATTCGTTTTAAATAGCTCAATGGCTTTTGCACCATTTACAGCCTGTTGAATATCTACATCAATACACTGTTGCAGACACCTAATGACCTGTTTACGTGCGACGGTTGAATCGTCACATACCAAAATAGAAAAATTCATAGTTTTTACTACTGAGTGAACATAATTAAAGTTGTTAATGAGGAGCTATCCATAGCAATACTTAGCATCCTACGTGTCAGTACCGCTATAAGCAACAAAGTAACGTTAACTCTTTTATATAAAGTTTATATTTGTTACGTTTATGTTAGTGTAACTAGTTGCTTGTATATACTTAAAAATAAAATAATTTGTAGATTAAAATAAATAGTTAATCCATTACAAGCTTTATCTATAGTAAATTAAAGGTTAACTAGAATATAAAAGGCAAGAAAATTAAATGTTTTATGTATTTTTAAGCATTTATTGACTAACTTTTAACTAACTAAATAAATATAGTCTAAACAAAGGAATAACTGAACACTCATGTTACAACAAAGCCTTTCTAAAAAGTTATTGACTAGCGTGCTATCAGTCTATTTTTTGCTGACATTTGTGGTCACTTGCGGGCAAGTTATTGCTGAGTACGTCAATACTAAAGATTATATTAGAGACGAATTAGCAACGTTACAAAAAACCTTTAGCCGCAGTTTAACTAGAGCAATTTGGGAATTAAATACCAAACAAACCATCACAACTGCTGAGGGGCTATTAGCGATCCCTATGATTGAAGGCATAATTGTGCGCGATGATAGTGGTGAAATAATCTCGCAACTTGGTCGCTCTCTCGATATACACAAACTATATAGCCAACAATTGGTACAAGAAGAAGTTATTCTTGAAGACACTAAATCTGGTTTATTTGGGTATACCTTCCCGCTTATTTTTGAATTTTCAGGACGCGCAACTCAAGTTGGTGACGTAACGCTTTTTTCTAGTAGAGAAGTTGTTTTTAGCCGCATTATGGTGTCAATTTACTTTTTAATTGGCAATGCAATGATTAAAACCACTTTTTTAATTATTCTCTTTTTAATGGCTTTTAGAAAGCTGCTTACAGATCCCTTAGCCCAACTAACCGATCAAATAGAAAACTTAGAACTTGATGAACTCGAAGGTGAACATATTGAAATTGAAACCGATGAGCATAACGAACTCAAAGTTATGGAAAAATCATTCAATAGACTTATCGATAAAGTAGTTCAATATCGCAAAGAGTTAGAGCTCGCACAAAAAGAGCTCATTATTAGTAATGAAAAACTAGATCAACACAATGTTCAATTAGAACAAGATGTAGCTCGCAAAACATCAAACTTAAGCCAAGCTATGATGGATTTGCAACAACAAAAATACGAGCTCGAAAAACAAAAAATTGTCCTCACCGATGAAATCGATTTACGCCGCAGCACTGAGCTTGAACTATTAACAAAACAAACTGAATTAGAGCGTTATGTAGAAGAATTAAGTCTTGCTCAAGAGCGCTTACTTGGCACAGAAAAAATGGCTGCACTTGGCGGGCTCGTTGCAGGGATAACTCACGACATTAACACCCCAATCGGTATTGGAGTAACTGCTATATCGTTTTTACAAGAGCGCCTAAATCAGATAGATGTTGCTTATAAAGAAAAAACTCTTTCACCTAAAGTGCTCGAAAACTTTATTAACGATGCGAAACAAAGTACCAGCTTGCTAACGACAAACCTAGACAGAGCGTCTGAATTAATAGCCAGCTTTAAACAAATTGCAGTTGATCAGGCAAGTGAAGCAATCAGAACGATTAATTTTAAAGATTACATCAATGAGGTTATTCGCTCGCTTCACCCACAATTAAAAAAAACAGCGCACTCAATTAAGCTCGCGTGTCCTGAGGATCTAATCTTAAATTTACCTGCAGGCGCTATAAGTCAAATTTTCACTAATTTAATCATGAACTCGCTGATTCATGGTTTCGAAGGGAAAAACAACGGTATCATAGATATAAACATAACCAGCAACGAAACCGATTTAATCATTAATTATAAAGATAATGGTAATGGAGTAACGAGCGAGCAACTCGAAAAACTATTTAATCCATTTTTTACAACTAAGCGAGATCAGGGCGGTAGTGGGCTTGGTACTCACATTATGCTCAATCTAGTAAAGCAAACTTTAAGCGGTTCAATTGAAGCCTCCAGTAATACTGGAGAAGGTTTAAGTTATGTAATTAAATTCCCCAAAAACATGCAAAAGCCTTTGCCTATATTTAATCAAGATTAAATCGTCATAACAATAAAATCAGTCATTTCGAGATACTGATTTTATTGTTATGATTGAACAAATTTTTCAAATGGATCAATCCCCATGTGGTTTAGTAACCTTATTTGTTACCGCTTTAAACAAGATGTTTCGTACACTCAAGAAGATTTCGATAAAGCATTAGAGCAAGATTTATTTCGTCCATGTACAGGCCAAGAGCTCTCTACATTTGGCTGGACGAAGGCATTTGGAAAGCACGGTGATACGCTATCGCATTTTTCACAAAAAAGTATTTTAGTTTGCGCCAAGCGTGAAGAAAAGGTTCTCCCTGCATCAGTTATCAACGAACTTGTTGCTGAAAAAGTCGATTTAATTGAAGCTGAAGAAAATCGCCCTGTAAAGAAAAAAGAAAAAGATGAATTGAAAGAAAATATCCTTCATGCCCTTCTTCCACAAGCATTTAAAAAATCGAGCCTACAGTTTGCATTCATTGATCAAGAAAATGGCTGGGTAGTAGTAAACAGTGGCAGTTTTAATAAAGCTGAAGAACTACTTGCGCTACTGCGTAAATCGTTAGGAACACTTCCTGTAGTTCCTGCTTTTGCTAATTACGACTTAGATGTATTTTTAACTGATTGGTTAACTAACTTCAGTACGCCAGAAGGTTTTGCTATAGGTTCTGACGCTGAGCTTGAAGAAGCAGATGACAGCGGCGCACAAGTTAAGCTTAAAGGCCATGACCTATCGTGTGATGAAGTAAAATCGCATCTTGAAAGTGGTAAACGCGTCACTAAACTTGCACTTGATTGGCAAGAGCGCGTTAAGTTCATGCTGCAAAACGACGGTTCTATTAAGCGTTTAAGCTATTCAGAAACGTTAAAAGAAGAAAATGCAGATATCCCTAAAGAAGATATGGCTGTAAAACTAGACGCTGATTTCATTCTCTCATCAGAAGAGATAAAACAGCTCCTAGAAGAACTTACACAAGGTTTAGGTGATGCTGACGATTTAGTTAAACCATAACCAGTTGAACATTAAAAAAGCACGATTTAATCGTGCTTTTTTAATGCGCTCAATTTACTAAGGTTAACTAACCTGAACTCTGGATAATAAATCTATCTCGAGCAGCTATTTTCAGCGCTAACTGCGTTGAATTTACTTGCAATAGGCCCGCTATTGACGCGTAAATTCGCCTTGTTTTCACTGAAAATCTCTGGCTAGAGAAAATAAGTTTAAATATCAACATGATTCAATACATTAGTAAATCTCTTAACCAGAGTTCAGGTTAACTAAACATTTCTTTTACGTCATCGAGCATATCGTTATATTCATCGCTAGAAAATAACTGCATTGATGAGATAACACCTTTATCAATATACACTTGTAACGCAGCAGATTTATCCGAAACCTGCAGTGTTCCCTCTAATATGGCACCAATTCGAATAAAATCTACATAACTGATTTTTTCTGGTTTATACGCAGGATCGGCCCAGCTCAATGCAACGTCAGAAAACTCATCAGGAAACTCCCATGCACTCATTATAGAAGAACCGACTTTGCCACTGAGTTTTTGAATTGCATGCGCTAAAAAGCTAGGGTTAGCAAAAACTTCTGGATGGCGTTCAGCTTCAGTCAAAATAGGCAAAACACCAATATTATAAACAAGCGCTGCTAACGTAATTGAATCACGATTTAATGAAGTATGTTTATTGTTTAGTAAATAAAACTCCATTAATGAAATTGAATGACAGGCGACTGTTAACGTTTTTTGCCACGCTTTACCCATGTACCCTTTGATCAACTCATTGTTTGAAACGAATAACTGCTCCATAGCCATAGCTGTTACGATATTTTTAATTTGACGCAATCCAATGCGGGTTACAGCTTGATGTAAATTAGATACTTTCACTGAACGGCCCATTATGGCGCTATTTGCAACTTTAATCATACGGGCAGATAAAGCAGGGTCCTGTGAAATAACATCTGACATTTTAGTTAAATTTACTTCAGGGTTATCAGCAGCCTGCCTAACTTTAACGGCCACTTCTGGCAACGTAGGTAAAACAAGCGTATCGTTATTTATTCTATCGACTAAAATCGTTAATAGTGCATTTTCTGTAGACATAGAGCGGTCATCCTTTTGTTCTTTAGTTATAATATAACTGCAAGCCTCGACAATTAATTTTTATAGCAGTGGTAATACAATAAGTATTATCTAACTTACCGTTAAAGTTAAGGAAATTATAGATATTTATTTTATTCACCTCTTTTCATCTGCACAATTAACCATACAACGCCTAATACTTGCTATTTGCCATTTAGTTTTGCTTTAATGCATCACAATAGGGAAGCGTACATACTTTTTTTTATTTTATTAGCGCTCACACATTATTAAATTTACTTTTTTAACAGGCAACATAATGATCTTAAATAAAATTAGCCAAGCAATTATACTCTCTGGCGTTGTTTTTCTTAGTGCATGTTCAGAGCAAGCCCCCTCATCAACCAACACCACAGCAAAAACAGAAAAACTAACCAGTGCTGCAGATAAGCAAATGGCTCCAGCGCTTATTAACGCAGACAAACAGCGTTTAGATATCTATACCGACTTTAGCCTAAAAAGCGATTTATCACATTTAAGTGATAACCAAAAAGCGATGCTTGTGAAACTTATTGATGCTTCAAAAATAATGGATGAGTTATTTTGGAAACAAGCATTTGGTGAGAGTAAAGATACTTTTTTAGCTAAATTAAACGATGAAAAAATACGCCTATTTGCAGATATTAACTACGGCCCATGGGATCGTTTAAATGGTGATGAAGCGTTTTTATCAGGATATAAAGAAAAGCCACTTGGTGCGCAGTTTTACCCTGCCGACATAACTAAAGAAGAGTTAAACAACGCAAACGTTAAAGATAAAACGGGGCTTTACTCAGTTATTAAGCGTGATGAGCAAGGCAAACTTTACAGTGTCCCTTATTCTAAAGAATATGCTGTTGAGCTTGCAAAAGCAGCGGACCTTCTTCGCGAAGCAAGTAAACTTGCTGATGATAAAGAATTTGCAAGTTACCTAAACCTACGTGCCGATGCCTTGCAAAAAGATGATTTCCAAAATTCTGATTTTGCTTGGATGGACATGAAGAATAACCCTATTGATGTGGTTATTGGCCCTATAGAAACTTATGAAGATCAATTGTTTGGTTACCGCGCTGCTTATGAATCCTATGTGTTAATTAAAGATTTAAAGTGGAGTGAACGGTTAGCTAAATTTGCAGCCTTTTTACCTGAGCTGCAAAAAGACTTACCTGTAGATGCTAAATACAAACAAGAAGTGCCAGGCTCTGATGCCGACCTAAATGCATATGATGTTGTTTATTATGCTGGCCATTCCAACGCAGGCAGTAAAACAATTGCCATTAATCTACCAAACGATGAGCAAGTTCAGCTAGAAAAAGGGACTCGTCGTCTACAACTTAAAAACGCAATGCGTGCTAAGTTTGACAAAATTTTAGTGCCAATTTCAGAGCAGCTTATTGTTTCTGAGCAACGTAAACATATTACTTTTGATGCGTTTTTTGCCAACACTATGTTTCATGAAGTAGCGCATGGTTTAGGCATCAAAAATACGATTACCGACAAAGGAACTGTTCGCCAATCACTACAAGAGCATGCAAGTGCGCTTGAAGAAGGCAAAGCCGATATTTTAGGCCTGTACATGATTGAGCAATTACTTAAAAAGGGCGAAATTACAGAAGGAACTATTGAAGATTATTACACGACCTTCATGGCGGGCATATTTCGTTCTGTGCGCTTTGGTGCATCAAGTGCACATGGTAAAGCAAATATGATCCGCTTTAACTTTTTTGCTCAAGAAGGCGCTTTTTCTAAAAATGAAGCGGGTTTATACCACGTAAATATGGAAAAAATGAGTATGGCAATGGCTAAGCTTTCTCGTCTAATTTTAACCTTACAAGGTGATGGCGATTACGAAAAAGTTGATCAGCTAATTGCAACTCATGGCGGCATTAAAGAAGAACTTGCTAAAGACTTAGAAAAATTAAGCCAAGCAAATATTCCTGTAGATGTTACGTTTAAACAAGGTAAAGAGGTACTAGGTTTAAAATAACCTAGCACGGTGATAATTTAAGAGCGTTACAGCAAACACTGTAACGCTTTTTTATTATACTAATTGCATTAAATTAGTGATCTATTATAGCGATAAGAAAATAGCGCAATAGCAAGGCTAAAATTATGATACATAGTTGTTCTATATAAATAATTTTTAACGTAGTTAGTGAGTTATTTAATACGCTAGAATGATCATGTTTTAAGAAAATTGGTATTATTTATCGTTTACCACTTCGCGCACTACAGGCTCTAGGCTTTTCATACCCCAGTGCCTTCCTTTATCAAGCGCAGCCTCTACATCAAGACCCTGCTCATGTGCAGAAATTGCCATCAATGCCCCAACTCGATTACTGCTTGCACAATGCACTAAAATCGATTCACCCTTAAACTCATTAAGTAAGTTTATTAAATTACGCGCATTTTCAACTGTAACATCCTGCGCACCTGCGATCGGTAATGCGTGATAGTTCATTCCTAGAGATCGTACAAACTCACCTTCATCCCACGTTTGTTCACTAAAGGAGCGTAAGTTTATGACATGCTTTACACCCGCTTGCGATAGCAACTTAATCTGCTCAGCGCTAGGTTGTGCCGCCGAGTAAACATGATTGCTATGTTCGACTAAATTTTTTATAGCTGTCTTTTTAATAATTTCAGCGTTAACTGGCTGCTCAGTTGCAACAGCAAAGTACCCACCTGATAACGCGACAATAAATAAACCCGTACAAAGTTGATTGATTAGCTTCATTTTATTCCTCATTTATATTATTAACCGCTATTAAAAATAGGTTTTTAATTTTACTATTTGCTCATCAGTATAAAGGACAGCAGAAAATTTGCCCCATACAGGCGCAGGCCATGCCTTATCGCTTTTAAAACGTGCTATGTGATGAATATGTAATTGCGGCACCATATTACCCAAAGCCGCTACATTTAGCTTATCGGGGTTAAAAACTTTTATTAGTAGCTTACTGAGTTTTGCTGACTCTTTTAAATACACAATTTGATCAGCTTCAGATAAATCAATAATCTCTTTTAAATTAGGCTGCCTAGGCACTAATACAAACCATGGGTACTGGCTGTCGTTTAATAAAAGCACTTTACACAATGGCCAGTTGGCAAGCTCGATACAATCACGTTTAAGCTCCGGCGCTAATTCGAATACAGTGTTAGTCATGGTTATGTCCTACTTAGTCTTTAATAATGGCTACTTTATAGCATTTAGTTGCAGTTGCACACGCTTGGCTTTACCATTCAAAGCACTATTTATAATAAGCTAAGGCAACCTTGTGCTAAAAAAAATAAAACATCTTTCACTGGCTCTGCCACTAATAGTTGGCGCTATTAGTGTTCAAGCAAAACCTTTATCGCTGGAGCGTATTTTTGACGATCCGAGCTTGTCGGGTAAATCCCCTGTACAACTTAAATTTTCTCCTGATGGTAGCCGCGTAACTTATTTACAAGGTAAGAGCGATGACTATAACCGCTATGACTTATGGGAATACAACCTAAAAGATAACACTAACCGTATATTGGTTGATTCGGCAAAGTTATTTTCAGGCCCAGAAAACTTATCCGATGAAGAAAAAGCGCGCCGCGAACGCCAACGTATTTTTGGTAAAGGCATACTTGAATATAAATGGTCTAAAGATGGCAGCGCACTGTTATTTCCACTGAACGGCGACCTTTACTATTACGATTTAGCCTCTGCTAAAAGTAAAAAGTTAACCGATACTGAAACATTTGAAACCGATGCACGCTTTTCACCTAAAGGGAATTATGTTTCGTTTATTCGTGAGCAAAACCTATTCGCTTTAGAGCTTGATTCAGGTAAAGAAATTCAGCTTAGTAAAGATGGCGGCGGTGTAATTAAAAACGGCATGGCCGAATTTGTTGCACAAGAAGAAATGAGCCGTATGACGGGCTACTGGTGGTCTGGGGACGAAACTAAAATTGCTTATACCCGTGTTGATGAAACACCCGTAAAAGAAGCTATCCGTAACGAAATTTACGCTGATGAAGTGAAATTATTCAATCAACGCTACCCGTTTACAGGTACCGATAACGTAAAAATTCAACTTGGTGTTGTTAAGCTAAACGATCAACAAGTAGATTGGATTGATTTAGGTAAAGACGAAGACATTTATATTGCACGTGCTAAATGGCTAAAAGACGGCAATACATTGTCGTACCAATGGCAAAATCGCTCGCAAGATAAATTAGAGCTTCGTTTTTATAACAGCGAAACTAAAACACAAAAAGTAGCACTGACTGAAAATAGTGAAACGTGGATTAACCTACATTTTGACCTTGAATTTTTAAAGGACAAAAAACACTTTGTATGGGCGTCTGAGCGCAACGGTTTTAAACACCTATACCTGTATCGCACAAACGGTCAACTCGTTCGCCAAATTACCTCTGGTGATTGGGCTGTTGATAGCTTAAAAGGCATTGATGAAAACAAAGGCATTGTTTACTTTGCTGCCCGTAAAGACACGCCTCTTGAAAGCCACTTATACAGCGCCTCTTTATTTAAAAAAGGTAATACAAAACGTATCACCGAAAAAGGTCAGTACCATAATGTTGTGCTCGCAAAAGACAGCAAAACCTTTATCGATAATAGCTCGTCTGATAATAAACCAAACTCTGCAGCGCTTCGCAAAGTAAACGGCGAATTTATTACATGGCTTGAAGAAAACAAGCTTGATAGCAACCACCCGCTTACCCCTTATTTAAACGATTTAACAAAACCAGAATACGGCACAATTAAAGCCAATGATGGCCAAGTTATGCATTACCGTTTATTCAAACCTAGTAACATCACTGATGGTAAAAAACATCCTGTTATTGTTAACGTATACGGCGGCCCGCATGCGCAACGTGTTACGAATAGCTGGCGTAGTAAAAATTTGTATTTTCAGTACATGGCGCAGCAAGGTTATGTAATTTTTCAACTGGACAACCGTGGTTCGTACAACCGTGGTAAAAAGTTTGAAGATGCTATTTATAAACACCTTGGTGTAGTGGAAGTTGCCGATCAAATTAAGGGCGTAGAGTTTTTACGCACACTTGACTATGTAGATCCAGAACGTATTGGCATATATGGTCATAGTTACGGTGGTTACATGGCGCTTATGACAATGTTTAAAGCGGGCGATTACTTTAAAGCCGGTGTATCGGGTGCTCCAGTAACCGATTGGGCATTGTATGATACGCACTACACTGAGCGCTATTTAGGGCACCCTGACACAAACGCAAAAGGCTATGAAGCCAGTGCTGTTTTTCCATATACAGACGGCTTAAAAGGCCCATTAATGATCTACCACGGTATGGCTGACGATAACGTTTTATTTACCCATGCCACAAAGCTATTTAAACAATTGCAAGATAACGAAAAGCAGTTTGAAATGATGACCTACCCAGGCTCTAAACACAGCTTACGCGGTAAGCAAGTGCAAACACATTTACATAAAACCATTACAAATTTCTTTAATCGTCATTTTGATGTTGAATAACTGAAAAATTTGAAAATTTGAAAATTTGAAAATTTGAAAATTTGAAAATTTGAA
>NZ_JACJEM010000049.1:0-34783 GCF_014164085.1 Pseudoalteromonas sp. SG45-5
ACCACAACTTATCAGTGAGCATTAATCGGGGCATGGTAATCTCGTAAGGTTTGTTTTTGGCGAAGTAAATTATACGAGATTACCGCTTACGCACAAAATTCAAACAAAGATCAACAGCCCCTAAGCAAAACCCATGGTTAGACAAAATACTGGGTGTTGTGTTTATTGCCCTAGCCATAAGGGTGGTCATTAGTTTGTAGTTTTATAATTGGTTGTTGCTGAATTATTTGTACAAAATAGCTACAGCCAAAGTTCTCTGTGGTGCATACGTATTCATCACAATTTGATTACCTTTTAGTTACACTTTGTTGGTTGTGTTTCAACGGCACTGATATACCACATAACAATAACTAAAGGATACACACATGAAAAATTCAAACTAAGTGCGCTAATGCTGGCATTATTTGCTGCAAATAGCGCGATTGCAGCCAAGTGTAGCAACTCAGTTTATTACTCTTGCTTACAATGACACTAAATAACGCCACTTTGCTTTACTCAAATGACAATTCTGAAACGTTTATTGATTTTCAAACGTCATACAAATTTACCGATCCCCTAACAATGCTTTTGCAAGTTAATAACCTGACAGACAAACCGACCCAAAACTACTTTGGCACAAAGCAACGAACGGGTACGACTGAGTACTTTGGTCGTCAGTTTTATTTTGGTTTTACTTACAGTCATTAATTTAGCAAGTTGGAGCGTTTAAAAATGAAAATAATTAAAATATATAGCTACTTGCTAGCTGCGTTATACCTATTGGTTTTAATAGGCTGTGGTGGCAGCAAGGATGCAAAATCTGAGCAAGTGTTACTCACTTGTAATGCACCTCAAGTCCCAAATGAAGCTGGTACACAATGTGTCGAACCTGAACCAATAAAGTGTGCTGCCCCGACAGTTCCTGATGAAAAAAATGAAAGCTGCATTTTAGGTGCTGATCCTGCGTTACCAGAGCCCGTAGTTTTTCCTGGCGATAATGAGGCAATTTTGTTTTATAACCGCATAACAGACGCTGACTATGAAGGTTACCGATTACATTCGTGGAATGACGATGTATGCGATGCTTTTGCACCACCTTTTGATACGAGCGATTGGGCAGATGGTCATGTTCATGATGGGATAGATCCGAATTATGGTGCATATTGGATTATAAAACTCAAAGCTGGTTACAGCGAGTGTGCTAATTTTATTATTCATATAGGTACAGAGAGCACCGGTAAGGCATTTGGTGATGTTGATTTAACAATGCCATTAATGCAAGACGACGAAAAGTTTCAACGTATGAACTTTACTTTGCATGGTGAGCCGTCTGTTTTTGAGTTTCCTATTCTAAATTTAGGTGAGCGTCCGGTCGCTATTACAGGGGCTTCTGCACATTGGATAGATTTAAATACGGTACTGTACAAACCGAGTAATGAACTGAGTCAAATCATTAAATTATATAGCTCTGCAAGCGCGGATTTAAAGGTTGATGAAGAGACTGGATTAAATGGTCAAAGCATTGAGTTAATACAAACTAATTTAACCGATGAGCAAGCACTAAAAGTACCGCACTTGAGTAATTGGACCGCGTATCAAGGTAACTGGGATACAGAGGCCGCTAAGCAATTAATTAAACAACAATTGCTAGTGGCGGGTTTTGATGCTGATGGCAAGCTTCTTGAAGCAAGTTACGTTCAAACAGCAAAGGCATTAGATGCGCTTTATACGCAAAATGAAAATGATGCTAACGAGGCGCAACTAGGCGTTAATTACAACAACAATGCAATTGATGTATCAGTGTGGGCACCTACTGCCAATAATATGATGCTTAATGTGTTTGATGCCGATAAAGCACAAGTGCATAGCAGTGCAATGCTATTTGATAGTAATACTGGCATTTGGTCTATCAGCTTAGATAGCAAATACGATCGCCATTACTACCGTTTTGCGTTTGATGTATATCACCCAACCACCAAAGCGATTGAAAGTTTATGGAGTACAGACCCCTATTCACTTAATGTATCAAGCAATGGTTTGTATTCGCAGCTAATTAACCTAAATGACGATGCCACCAAACCACAGGGCTGGGATAAACGCAGTGTACCGACCATTACCAATCCAGAAGATGCGATTATTTATGAAGGGCATGTACGTGACTTTAGTGTGCGCGATACCAGTGTTAGTGCACCAAATCGCGGTAAATACCTTGCATTTACAGAGGATGAAAGCGTGCCAATGCAGCATCTTAAACAATTGGCTGATAGAGGTTTAACTCACTTTCATTTGTTACCAGTGACAGACATTGGCACCATTGAAGAAAATGCCGCAGAGCGAGTAGAAATAACCGATACGTTAGGTAAGTTATGTGAGCGTATTAACGATGAAGCCGATGCTTGTAAAACAGAAGACAAGAACAGCACCATTGTAAAATTGCTGCAAAGTTACTTACCAAATTCTGACGATGCCCAAGCACTTACCAGTGCTATGCGTGATCTAGATGGTTTTAACTGGGGTTACGATCCGCATCACTTTATTGCCCCTGAAGGGTCTTATGCCTCAACGGCTGAGGGTATTGCTCGCGTAGTTGAAACGCGCGCTATGGTACAGTCGCTACAAGAAATTGGCTTAAGAGTCGTGCTGGATGTTGTTTATAATCATACAACAGCATCAGGTATTTGGGATAAATCGGTATTTGATAAATTAGTACCCGGTTATTACCACAGATACAGCGAAACGAGCGGCGATATTGAGCAATCAACATGTTGTGAAAACACCGCCACTGAGCATGTCATGATGGATAAGTTTGTCACTGATTCATTAGTGATTTTAGCCCGTGATTTTGGGTATGATAGTTTTCGTTTTGATGTGATGGGGCATATGCCTAAATCGTCAATTTTAGCAGCGCGTGAAGCGGTTCAAGCAATCGATGCAGATAACTATTTTTATGGCGAAGGGTGGGACTTTGGTGAAGTAGCTAATAACCGTTTATTTATACAAGCAAAACAAGCTGATATGGCGGGTTCAGAGGTGGGTACTTTTAACGACCGTATCCGCGAAGCTATTCGGGGGGGAGCACTGTTTAGCAATAACCCAACCGATGGTAATTTAGCTGAGCAAGATACATTGCGGTTATCGCTTGCTGGCAATTTACAAAACTATATTCTAAAAGACTTTAAAGGCAATTCAGCGAAGGGCAACAGCTTTACGTGGAATACTCAGCCAACAGCGTATGCACTTGATCCTGCCGATAGCATTAACTACGTTTCTAAACATGACAACGAAACCTTGTGGGATCAACTGCAATACAAGCATATTGCAAACATGAGTATTGAACAGCGTGTACGCGCCCATAATATAGCGCTCGCAGTGCCACTTGTGAGCCAAGGTATCCCATTTATGCAACTGGGCGCTGATTTACTGCGTTCAAAATCAATGGATCGTGATAGCTACAATGCCGGAGATTGGTTTAATGCAGTTGATTTAACTAAGCAAAATAATAATTGGAATATTGGTTTACCTAACGCTGAAAAAAATCAAGAAAAATGGTCTGAAATAATGCCTATTTCGGGTAATCCTCAAGCTGCTGCACAACCGCAAAATATTGCTTATGCTGGTGGGGTTTTTCAAGAGTTTTTAGCTATTCGCAGTGCTAGCCCATTATTTAGATTAACCACCGAGCAAGATGTAATAGAACGTGTTGGTTTTCATAATGTGGGCAAAAACCAGCAACATGGCTTAATTGTTATGAGTATTGATGATGGGGAAGGATTAACCGATATTGATGCAAACAACGATGCGCTTGTTGTGGTTATAAATTCCACTGGGCAGTTTCTTACTCATAGCATACCAACGGCGAGTGGCTTTGAGCTACACACTGTACTTAAAAATAGTGTTGACCCAGCAATGGCTGCGGCCTCTTTTACCCAAGGCAATGGCAGCGGCAGTTTTAACCTACCAGCATACACTATGGCTGTATTTGTAAAACCGCAAGGTAGCACGCAAGGCGCAGGTTTAAGTGCAAATGCAACCGTTGGCACACCTGATGCGCTCCCTTTTGGTAGCACAAGTGTGTATGTTCGCGGTAGCTTAAATGACTGGGGCACAGCAAATCGCTTTGAATATGTTGGGGATGACGAATATCGACTTACAGCCACGTTAGCCGCAGGTAGTTATGAGTTTAAAATTGCCTCTGAAGATTGGGCTACGGTTGATTTTGGCGCGCTTTCAGATGCAGATAAAGAGGTTGTGGAAAAACAAAGCGAGCCTTTAACACGTTCAGGCGCAAACATGACCTTTACAGCTGCCATTGATGCGACGTATGTATTTTCATTTAATGCCAATGATAAAGAAAATCCAACCTTAAAAATTTATAATGAAGAGCCATTTGTTAGCACGCCGGTATTCGTTCGTGGCAGCTTAAACGATTGGGGCACCAGTGATGAACTAATATATCAAGGTAAAGGTATTTACACGTTTACTAAAATACTCAGCGCAGCCAGTTATGAATTTAAAATAGCCTCTGAGGATTGGAGTCGCGTTGATTATGGCTCTGCTGATACAGATATAAGCACTACCTTAGACAAAGCGAAACGACTAGCAATAGGCGGCGCTAATATGATGATAGATATTGCTAATGATGGTGAATACCAATTTATAGTGGATGCGAGCGATTTAAGCGCTGTTACATTAAGCATTTTAAATGCAGAAATGTTTGCAGATACGCAAGTATTTATCCGTGGCAGTTTAAATGGATGGGGAACAGATAACCCACTTAATTACCAAGGCAATGCGACTTACACAACGTCGTTAACCCTCGAAGCGGGTAATTATGAGTTTAAAGTGGCTTCTGAGGATTGGAGTACCGTTGATTACGGCGGTATTGGTGAATCCCCAATTGTAAATATAGGTGAACAGACTTTACTGGAAGCGGTGGGTGCGAATATAACGTTGAGAATTACTGAGCAGGGAAATTATACATTTAATGTTATTGGCCCTGATAAAAAAAACATCAAGGTATTAATCAATAAAAAATAACGCTATAAGCCGGTCAACTATATTGATCGGCTTATTATGTTTTAAATTAACCAGAGTTCAGGTTAAATTAGAACTGATAGCTAACCGACATCATGGCAGTTGAAATGTTCGCCGTATCTATAATTGGTGAGTTTTTAATATCAGAGTCTAATCTTGTGTAGCTGATCATAGCGCTTATATTCCATCTTTTATCCAGCTGATAACTTAGCAACATACCTGCGTTATAATTAACGGTAGAACCGAGTTTGTAAGGGGCATACGTGTTTGATTCGCCTTTTTCAATGCCGAAGTAGTAGTTTGATACCTTGCTACTATTGAGTTCAACACCAAATGAAGGTATTAACATAATTTGTTTTGATAGCTTAAATGGGTAGCTATAATTGGTATCAAACATGGCACCATCGCCGTGACCTAATACATCGTGTGATGCACTGGCACTAAAATGACCATACTTTGTGGCGTAGCTTACTTTAGTTCCTGCATAAAGAGATATTTCACGATCGTTAAGGGCCTTAATTGCAGTGATATCAGAGTCGGATGAATCAAAATTTTGCCCAGGTTCAAGTATAGCTGACCAAGTAAAGCCTTCATCTTCAACTAGCTTGTAATCCAGAGCAAAGCCTCTAAACGTTAGTTTTTCATCTTCATAGTTGATCATGGGTAAAAGTAGTATTTTGTTATCAGTCCCTGCATAAGGCGATCCTGTTGAAATAACGGCAGCACCAATCGACCACGGAGATTCATCCTGAGCTTGAGCCGTTATACTTGATAAAGCGAATGCACCAAGCAACAGTTGCACACTATTTTTCACATAAGTATTTATGATTACCTTCACTATTTATGTAATATCAATTGTATTAATAAAATTGGTAATAAGTTTATAAAATTTACGTTATTGATTGAACGCGTTGAGTGTAGCGACTAAAGCTAAACAGAGTTGTAAGTTAGTGTGTTAAATTTTATGTATGTGTAAGCAGTTGAACTAAAGTGTTGGATTGTACAAATTTTGACTGTAATTGCATTCAACTTTGCAATGAAGTACTTTGAGTCAATCGTTATTAAAAATCATAAAATTATGCAAGAAACTATTTTAAAAAGCGCATCGTTCGATTCTAAGGTAAAGCAGTACTGGATGGTTACAGCAATGCTATTTAGTTGCCTAGTACTGGTTACTATTCCGTTAATACCATTAATTTTACTTATTGTATGGCTGGTGGCAGGGCGAATTTTAGCGGCTATGTCGGCTGAGTTACTGCCACAAAAGCTAGTAGTTAAACGTGGGGTATTATTTAAAGAGGAAAAGTCGATACCGCTTGAGAAAATCACTGATGTTGGATTAAGCCAAGGCCCGCTTATGCGCTTTTTTGGGTTATATCGGTTAAGTTTTGAAACAGCAGGGCAATCAGGCCACGGTGCTTTAGTCTCTTTATTGGGAGTTGTAAATGCGGGTGAATTTAGAGAAGCCATATTGACTCAAAAAGATAACCTAAACGAACAATATCCTATTGCAGATGAACATGCAGAAGATCACCTTAACCAAGCGCTATTGGCGCGCTTAGTTGAGGTGGTTGAACGTATTGATACACGTTTAGCAGCGCTTGAGAAACAGCGTTAACTAAGAAACTCTCTGGCTAGAGAAAAAATAAACATCATAATGATTCAACGTGTTAATAAGCTCTTTAGCCAGAGTACAGATTATACGGTTAGTAGCTGAGGTTGGCCTGCTAGCATAATGAACCCTTTTTTACGCTCTTCAAGTATTTGGTAATCAGCCGCTTTAATTGTGCTTACGTAGTTCCACTGAGCGTTTGCCTGCTCTTTGGTAAATGTTACGGTGAGGTAACCACGATTAACTAAGTTGTTGTAAGCGAGATCGTTCACTAACAGTGCAATAACTTGCTCAATTTGTGCAACTGTTTGCGCATCTTGAGTTGTCAGCGCTAAGTACTCTTCTAGGCCAGGTGAAGATACTGACGCTGTTGCAAATTCAACACCTGCGTTTTTTGATGCCGCAATAGGGTTATTTGTATCTGTTTTTAGCTGTCCAGCCCAAGCATTATGGGTATCGCCCGCTAAGACAACGAGATTTTTTTGTGCAGCAACCGCTGTACCTAGTAGCACTTCTCGCTCATAAGCATAACCATCCCAAGCGTCTAAATTGTATGGTACAGTTGTTTCTACACGAGCAAGCTCAGCTGGAGTAACGGTTGGATCACCTTTAAGTACTCGGATTTTTATTTGCGCTAACTCAGCAAAGAGTATATTTGCTTGAGCAAGCATTGCACGTGGATCACCACCGCTGGCTTGTGTAGTTTGTAAGCTTGATAAGAGCAGCATAACCTCAATAGGTAAATGCATTTTAGTCATAAGCACTTGTTGACCAAGTACTTGCCAGCGATTATCTGAAGTTTTAATGCCATCGGTTAGCCAAGTTAGCTGCTCACTGCCAAGTAAAGCACGATCGTCTGCACCAAGCGCATTAACGAACTCACCTTGTCCTGTTGCAGTGCTTAACTCAAAGTCAGCATAATCTAGTGGTTTATCGCGGGCTAGCATGCGCGTATCTAACATGTATAGAGAAACTAAATTACCAAACTCAAAACGTCTATAAATACGCTCTTTGTCGGCTACATTACGAATAGGCATCCATTCGAAATAAGCTTGCAGTGCTTGTAATTTACGTTCGCTAAAGTCGCCTTCATCACTGTTATGATTTTGAGCTCCGTCGCGCCAAGTATCATTTGCAACTTCGTGATCGTCCCATACTGTGATAAACGCGCAGTGACTATGCGCAGCCTGTAAATTGCCGTCAAGTCGATAATTTGCATAGCGTTTACGATAATCGCTAAGGGTGATTATTTCCCCTTGGTTATCTTCTGGAAGCAGTCGGCCAAGTTTTGCAGCATCTTCAGTGGCATATCCATCGTTACCATATTCATAAATGTAATCACCTAAATGTATTACTGCATCCAAATCAGGTTGTTTCGCTATTTCGCCATACACATGAAAGTAACCAGCAGGATAATTAGCACACGAAACAACAGCTAGTTTCACTTTATCTATATCACCTATAGGTAAGGTTTTACCTTGCCCGACTGGTGACGTTTTACCATGTGCATTAAAGCGATAATAGTATGCAGTGTTAGGGCGCAACCCTTGCAAATCTACTTTAAGTGTAAAATCTGTGGCATTACTGATTTGCGCTTCACCATCATGACTAATGGTAGTGAATTGCGGATCAAGCGCTACTTGCCATTGAACTTTTAGGCTATTAGTTGTTGTATCTTTTGGTGTTACTCTAGTCCAAATGATTAAACTATCATTGAGTGGATCTCCACTCGCTACACCATGATCGAAGCTCACAGGAATATGAACATCGCCATTGTCATCAAATGCGCAGCCAGTAAGTCCAAAAGATAAAACAGCAGCGCCAAAACCGGCTGCTGACGCCTTTAAAAAAGTTCTTCGTGTAAACGACATTAGTTGTACCTGTTTAATGTAAAACTAATGAGTCTACCTTATTTTTGTTACGTTTGTGTAACATTATAGGGTGTTAAGTATCTTTTTTATTTCACATGTAATAACAGTGACATCTTTGTAACCAATGCGGGTAAGTGCTTCTGCAGCTAATGTTGCTCGTGCAGCGCTAGCGCAATGCAAGTAGATTGGACGTGTCGCGTCTTTTTCTATTTCCATTAATTTCATTTCAAGCAATCCACGTGGGATGTTTATTGCTCCAACAGCCGCTTTTATTGCATGCTCAGCGGGCTCTCGTACATCAATAAGTAAACCTTTATTTTGTTCAAGCTCTTGTTTTGCTTGCTCTGCGTCAATACGGCGTTGGTTAGGTGTGATAGTTTTTAGTAAATCAGGGATTGAAGTAAGCATGAATTTTATTCCTTAACATTAAGTTTGCGTAGTAGTGCGATAGCTGGACACCAACCGCTAAAAGCGGACTGCACTAAATTCAGTGCAATAAAAATAGTAAACCATATCCAACGAGGATCAACAAAGGTTTGTAGCAATACAGATACAATAATCATGATGCCTGCAGTTAAACGCAGTAAATTATTTAGCTTCATTTTAGTTTCTATTTTTAATATTTTATTTACTATATTCGATCTTCCTATATTAGTAAATTCTAATATTAGACATTTATAATGTATCTATTTATACTTCACTTACTTTTTATAATAAGAGCGCGCTATGAATATAGATTTTACCGCAATGGCAGGCAATGTAGCCGAAGCTGAACAGCTATTAAAGATTTTGGCTAATAAAAATCGTTTAATGATTTTATGTTCACTCCAAGATACAGAAATGAGTGTTTCGCAACTAAACGAAGCGGTTCCGTTGGCACAATCTGCACTTTCTCAGCATTTAGCTGCACTGCGAAAAGCGAATGTTGTGGCTACACGTCGTGAAAGCCAAACTATTTACTACCGTGTTATTGATGATAATGCCGTGCAATTACTGAGCACGCTATACAGTTTATTCTGTAAAGGTTAATGTTTATGAGTTCGATTGATAACGCAGTAAAAAGTAGCCTTAATGGCCGTATTCCTATCATTATTTTTGTGTTATCTATCTTGCTTGGTCTATTTGCGCTAAAACAAACTCCGCGAGAAGAAGAACCGCAAATTGTAGTGCCTATGCTCGATATCTACGTATCGACTCCAAATATAGAGGCTCCAGAAGTTGCTCAGCTAGTCACGCAACCACTTGAAAAGTTATTAGCCCAATTACGTGGCGTAAAACATATTTACTCAACGACACAAACTGATGGTGCAGTAGTGACACTGCGCTTTGAAGTGGGCCACAATCGTGAACAAGCTATACTTGATACTTATGCAAAGCTTTACAGTTACGAGCACACGATGGCGTCGGTTATTAGTCATTGGCAAGTACGGCCAATTGAGGTAAACGATGTTCCTATTGTTATGTTGGGGCTGTACAGTAAAGATCCAAAGCTTTATAGCGATTATGAATTAACTCGTTTTGCGAATGAGATTGCCAATAATCTACAGCGCATCGAACACACCAGTGAAGTAAAGGTAATTGCAGGGCGGGAGCGCGTTTTAACTATTAACCTGAATGCCAGTGCATTGGCCGCTCATCAAACAACATTGAGCGATGTATATTATGCTCTGAGTGTATCTAATCAGCTTGTTCGAGTTGGAAGTATCGTTAATTCGCAGCAGCAAATAATACTTCAAGCGGGCGATGTGCTTAGAAATAAATCAGCTATTGAGCAACTCATAGTTAATGTTGTGAACGCAAAGAGCGTATACATTACTGATGTGGCAACAGTAATAGATGGACCCGCAGAGCCTCATAGCTATCAATGGTTAGCGCAATCAAATTCACAGCAAAGTTTGCCGATGGTTACATTAAGCGTTGCCAAACAAGGTGGCGCTAATGCCGTCACACTTGCTAATGATGTCCACACTGTAATGAGCGCACTTAAAAATTCATTATTGCCCAAGGAGATTGATTACACCGTACTACGAGATTACGGACAAACGGCTGACGAAAAAGTAAATAATCTAACTTCTAGCTTAGTGTTTGCTGTATTTACGGTGGTGATATTTGTTGGTGTATTTTTAGGTTGGCGAGCTGCAATTGTGGTTGGGTTGGCAGTGCCAATTTGCTACGGGATAACACTTACACTAGATTTTGCATTTGGCTACAGCATTAATCGCGTTACGTTATTTGCACTGATACTCTCGCTTGGCTTACTGGTGGATGACCCTATTACTGGTATTGACAATATTAGCCGCTTTTTAAACAAAAAAGGAGATAAAAAGCAGCAAGTTGTAAGTGCAATGAGTGAGATCCGTACTGCATTAATAATGTCGACTTTGACAATAATGGTTGCGTTTATTCCGCTAGCATTTATTACCGGCATGATGGGGCCATACATGGCGCCTATGGCATTTAATGTGCCCGTAAGCGTTATGGTTTCTACCTTAGTTGCTTTTTTTGTAACGCCATGGCTTGCTATGAAGCTGTTAAAGCCGAGTTACAACGCGCCTCAAGCAACAAATAAAATAGGTATGTATGAGCGCATACTTACCCCATTATTACTCTCTAAAGCACGTGCAAAATGGATACTTTGGATAACTCTAAGTTTATTTGTGTTTAGTGCTATGTTACCCGTTTTACGATTAGTACCTCTTAAGCTCTTGCCATTTGATAATAAAAACGAGATACAAATACTAATAGATATGCCAGAAGGCACAAATTTAGAACAAACCGCAGCATTAACTCGCAAAGTACAAGCACTTACATGGCAACTTAATGAAGTAAGCGAAGTTGCAGCTTATGTTGGTCAGCCTTCCAGTATGGATTTTAATGCCATGGTACGAGGTTATTACCGCCGAGAGGCCAGTAACTTAGCTGAGCTAAGAGTGTTGCTGCTTGATAAAGGTGAGCGTGAACAGCAATCTCATGGGGTAGTAATGCGTTTGCGTGAACAACTCGCACCTCTTTCTACACAAGGTATAAACATAAAAGTAGTTGAAGTGCCGCCAGGGCCGCCCGTTTTAAGTACGTTAGTCGCTGAGGTTTATAGCGATCCCTTTGTGGATGATCAAACTCATTACTTAGCAGCTCAACAAGTGGCTCAGCGTTTAAAACAAGAGCCGCATGTTGTCGAAGTTGATACATCATTAGCCGAATCGTCGCCCCTTCAGCGTTTTATTACTGATAAGGGTAAGGCGGCCTTATCGGCAATATCCACACAAGACATAACTCAAGCTTTGCAAATTGCAGCTCAAGGTATGGACGTTGGTACGATGTATTTAGAGGGGGAAACACAGCCTGTGGCAATTCATTTACAGCTTCCCTTTGATGAACGCAATCAGTTGTCTCAATTACTCGCACTACAAATAAGAGGTGATAGAGAGCTTGCCAAAAGCAGTAGCGAATTTGGTTTAATAAGCTCACCGCGTCCATTAGTCGCGCTTTCAGAGATAGGTGAGTTTGTTGATTTAAACGTCGCTAAGCCTATAACCCGAAAAGATCAGCGTAATGTGATTTATGTAACGGCTGAGCTAAATGGTCGTACGCCCGCTGCGGTTATTGCCGATATAAATAGTGATTTAAAGGTAAATAATAACGATTTTGTTCAAACAAGTTGGCTGAATAGACATTTTTTTAATAACGGCGGCACGGCCGCTTGGCAATTACCGCAAGGTACACATGTGACGTTTAGCGGAGAGGGCGAGTGGCGTATTACTATTGACGTATTTAGAGATATGGGGATTGCCTTTGCTTTTGCATTGAGTGCTATTTTTATAATTTTACGAATACAAACCCAATCGGTAAGTTTGTCGCTCATTATTATGTCGGCTATTCCCTTAACCGTAATAGGTATAATGCCTGGGTTTTGGCTATTAAATCAATTTGGTGAGCGCACTATTGCAGGGGCACCAGAGCCGGTGCTATTTACCGCTACCGCAATGATAGGAATGATTGCATTAGCGGGTATAGTAGTGCGTAACTCGCTTATTTTAGTTGAGTTTATAAATCAAGCTCGCGCACAGGGTATGGTAATCAAGGATGCATTAATTGCCGCTGGTACACATCGTATGCGGCCAGTTTTATTAACTGCAGGTACTACATTATTAGGTAATTTGGTGATTACACTCGACCCTGTTTTTAGTGGGCTAGCAATAGCGATTATTTTTGGCATTGTGGCTTCTACATTATTTTCGCTTTTTGTAGTGCCGCTTGTTTATTATTTAGTGTTTGCACACACAGAGGAAAATACACATGCAAGATAAATCAAAACTTTTAGGCGCATTAGCTGCCTTACTAGTGATAATTATTGCTGTGTTATATATGGCGGGTAGCTTTTCACAAAAGCAAAGTACAGGTTTAAAGCAAAATAATATAGCTAATTACAGTGGTAGTGTACTCACTATTTCATTGCAACCAATAGCAAAAGTAGAAAAAGTACCTGGGAGCGTTATTGCCAAACAAAACACACAAATATCATCACGTATCATGGCGCAAATAGAGACGTTAAACGTACGTGCGGGCGATAAAGTAATAAAAGGAGATGTGCTTATCACTTTGCAAAAAGACGATATAACAGCTCAAGTAGCGCAAAGTACTGCACAAATAAATGTAATTAAGGCATCACTCAATCAAGCCAATAAACAGCTAATACGTATAAAAGAGCTAAGTAATAAGCATTTAGTGTCAGTAAGTGAGTTGGACGACGCACAAGCCAAGTTTGATAATTTAACGGCAAGTTTTGCGGTGGCTGAGCAGCAGCAAGCTCAAGCAAAAATAGCTCTTAGTTTTACCTCTATTACTGCGCCCATTTCAGGTGTCGTTGTTGAGCGTTTAGTTGAGCCAGGTGACACCGTAATACCTGGTAATACTTTATTGGCACTTTATAACCCAAAGCAGTTACAAGTAGAGTTTAATATACGGGAGCGCCAGGCAGTAAAACTAAAAATTGGTGAGCGTTTAAAGGTTATATTCCCTTCATTAAATACACAAAGCGATGCAACGGTGAGTGAAATAGTACCTGTAGCAGATAAAGCCGCACGTAGTTTATTAATTAAACTCGACTTTGATTCGCAACTAGGCTTGATGCCAGGCTTATATGCGCAGCTCATATTGCCTCTAAATAAAGCACAAGGTGTATTAGTACCAATAAGTGCGGTACATAACGTTGGTGAACTTAATATGGTATATATTATTGAGGATGGACAAATACAAAGGCGATTTGTTCGTTTAGGCGAGGTTGTGAATGCACAGCAGCATGTTGTCGCAGGGTTAAACCCTGGCGACATAATTGCTATTGATTATAACGTTAGCCAGACTAAATAACCTGAACTCTGGATAATAAATCTATCTGGAGCAGCTATTTTCAGCGCTAACTGCGTTGAATTTACTTGCAATAGGCCAGCTATTAACGTGTAAATCCGCCTTATTTTTACTGGAAATCTCTGGCTAGAGAAAATAAATTTAAATATCAGCATGATTCAATACGTTAGTAAACCTCTTAACCAGAGCTCAGGTTAAATAAAGGTTGCTATCTCATCGATAGATTTTTTATCGAGCGCGTGAGCAGGTATGGTTGCATCCTCACTTGGGTAACCTGCAATAAGCAGCATATACGGGCGTTCGTTATCTTTATCTCGGCCACAAATATCGGTTAAAAAGCTCATTGGCTTTGGCGTATGAGTTAATGTAGCAAGGCCAGCTCTGTGCAGTGCTTGAATTAAAAAGCCTGTAGCAAGGCCAACTGATTCATGCACGTAGTAATTAGTATTTTTATCATCACTGCTTACGCCGCCCTTTTTTTGACTAAATACCGCAATAAGCCAAGGCGCATATTCTAAATAAGGTTTATTGGCATCGGTTCCCAGTGGCTTTAATGCCTCTAACCATTCTTCACCTGCTCGTCCTTCATAAAAAGAGCGCTCTAGTTTTTCGGCCGCTGCTCTTATTTGTTTTTTAATATCGCTGCTGTTTATAGCCACAAAATGCCATGGTTGATGATTTGCACCACTTGGTGCCGTGCCCGCAGCTTTAATGCAGGTTTCAATAATATCTTTAGGGACAGGGCGATCGCTAAAACTACGAATACTATGGCGGCGTTGGCTGGTTTGTAAAAACTCGTTAGCACGTTTTAGCATTTCATCGTGAGGGTATTCTATAAAGTCGTTTAGTGGTTGGCTTTGATGTTTTTGCATGGCTTTTCGCTTCTTATAAATAGTGTGTAGTTTTTATACCGAGTGAATATAGCTCATGCAAGTCTTATTAGTGTTTATCTTTTGTTACAAACTTTACTGATAAGTAACTAATGTTCCTATTTTTCCTGTGATATAACACACTAGAAAAAATAATTATTAAAATCAAAGGAAGTAAAAATGCTATCAATAAAAGGGTTATCAAAAACCTACGATAACGGCGTACATGCATTACAAGGTGTCAATTTAAATATCCCTAAAGGGATGTTTGGTTTACTGGGTCCTAATGGTGCGGGTAAATCTTCATTAATGCGAACGATCGCTACACTGCAATCAGCCGATAGTGGCAGCGTTGTATTTGATGGTATTGATGTGTTAACACACCCTAAAAGCTTGCGTGAGCGTTTAGGTTATTTACCGCAAGATTTTGGTGTTTATCAGCGTGTTAGTGCTTATGATTTACTTGATCATATGGCTATTTTAAAAGGTTTAAGTAATAAGGCTGAACGTAAAGAGGCCGTTGAAGGGTTGTTAGCGCAAACCAATTTATATGATCATCGAAAAAATGCGGTAAGTGGTTTCTCGGGCGGTATGCGCCAACGTTTTGGTATTGCACAAGCTTTATTAGGCGACCCTGATTTACTCATTGTAGATGAGCCAACAGCAGGTCTAGATCCTGAAGAGCGAAATCGTTTTCATAATTTGTTAGTGGGTTTAGGTGAAAGTAAAGTGGTGATTTTATCAACGCATATAGTTGAAGATGTGTCTGAGCTTTGCCCAAATATGGCCGTGTTAGCAAGTGGCCAAATTTTACTTGAAGGTAACCCAATTGAGCTTACGAATACGTTACAGGGAAAAATTTGGCACAAAGCAATGAGTCAAGCCGAGGCTTTGGAACTCGAACAATCATTACCGGTAATAGCGAAGCGTTTGTTTGCAGGACAAACATTACTCAGTGTGTTTGCTGACGATGCGCCAGAAGGGTTTGAGTCTAAGCCTGCTGATTTAGAAGACGTCTATTTTTCAACATTGCACCAACACCGCAATAAAGCAGCATAAGGATACTGATTATGTTGTTTAAAATGATGCAATTTGAGCTGCGCTATTTTATGCGTCAGCCCTCTTTCTATATCACGTCACTTATCTTGTTTTTTCTTACTTTTATGGCATCGGTTTCTGACTCGGTGCAAATAGGGGGAAGCAGCAATGTAAATATAAATTCTCCTTACGCAATTTTGCAAGTTATTGCGATTATGTCGGTGTTTGCTATTTTTTTAGTGGTCAACTTTGTTGGAAGCTCAGCTATTCGTGATGACGTGAGTAAACTCAACGAATTAGTTTTGAGCAAGCCACTGAATATAGTTCAGTATAAAGCTGGGAGATTCATCGGGGCTTATTTAGTCACGCTATTAGTGTTTTCAAGCACTATGTTGGGTGTGTGGGTTGGCAGTGGTTTTGGTAGCTTAATGGGTTGGTTAGACAGTGAAATGATAGGTGAAAACCAACTAAGTTATTATTTAGTGCCTTTCTTTTATATTGCAGCTCCTTCTTTGTTTGTTGTCTCATCGCTCATTAATGCTGTGGCAATGCGCTTTCGTAGCATGGTAACGCTCTATCTAGTTGCTGTTGCCCTACTTATTAGCTATTTGGTTGGATCTAATATTTTCTCTGATATCCAATATCGTGAAATCTCAGCTTACCTAGATATGTTTGGTATGTCGGCAATGAGAATGCAGATGGAATACTGGACAATAGCAGAGCGTAATGTAATGGAAATTACGTTAACTGATCAGTTATTACATAATAGGTTAATTTGGGTCGGTGTTGCCTTACTAGCATTGGCAATTGCAGCACTCAATACATCTCATCATTTGGCTCAAAAGCAAAAAGTGAAAGGCAAGGCGAGTAAAAATAATAATACTAATTTTGCAGCTGCACTTAGGTTTAATATAACGGCAAAAGCGACGGGAAATAATGCGTGGTCGCAATTTTTAACGCGTACTTTTTTTGAAGTCAAACAAGTTATAAAAAGCTATTCGTTTGGTATTTTACTTATTTTATCTTTAGCGACATTAATTCCAGCGTTGGTAGGCTCAATGGGTCCATACGGAACTGATGTTTGGCCAGTCACATTTAGAATGGTTGAGCTTATTCAAGGTAGCTTTGGCATATTGATGATGATAGTACTTGTTTACTATTGTGGTGAACTTGTATGGCATGATCGTGAATCCAGAATGGCCGACATTATCGATGCGTACCCTGTTGCGAATTGGGTGTTCTGGGGCTCTAAATATGTAGCGCTGAGTGCTGTTTTATTATTGTTATGCGCATTTGGCTCCGTGGTGACATTGTTTTATCAAATGATGATGGGCATGGCGAACTTTGATATTGCACAATATGTAATTAGACTCGGTTATTTATTTGTACTCGGGCTGATCTTCCAAGGTGGTTTTGCCTTTTTACTACAAGTAATTAGCCCAAATAAATACGTAGGTATGGGATTATATGTACTGTACTTTATCGCTACTTTGGTGATGAGTAACTATGGTTTTGAGCATAATATGTTTGTAATAGGTGGCACGCCAGAGGCGCCTTATTCAGATATTAATGGTTATGGCCACTTTTTAACTGCGGTGCATTGGTATAATTTATACTGGTTAGGTTTTAGTATGATTATTGCTGCACTTAGCTATGCGCTTTGGCCTCGTGGTGCTGGGCAAAATTTAAAAGCACGCGTTCAGTTGTTAGGCTATCAGCTAGGCAATTCAGGTAAAGCGGTTATTGTATGTGGTACCCTTATTTTTGGTGGTGTAGGAAGTTTTATTTACTACAACACAACGGTTCTCAATCAATTTATAACCAGTGAACAGTATGAAGACTTACAAGAGCAGTATGAGCGTGAGTTTGGTCAGTTTGTAGATGCGGCTTTACCTATTCCAACAGATGTTGTTGTTACTGCTGATATCTACCCTAAAGAACGTCGTATTACAGCTACTGTGGTAATGCAGATAGAGAATAAATCGCAACAACCGATTACACGAATATTAGTAAATAAGCCTGATAATACTCATAAATGGAGTGTTGAGGTGGATGGCGCGCAACTTGGGGAGTTAAACGAGCAGTATCGTCATGCTTGGTTAGATTTTACTAAACCCATGCAACCAAACGAAAGCCGTGAAATTACAATGAGCGTAGAGCGTTATACCGAAGGGTTTGAAGATAGAGGAAGCGATGAGCGACTTGTGTATAACGGTACTTTTATTGACAACACGGCACTGTTCCCTAGTTTTGGTTATTCCTTTGGTAAGCAAATACAAGATAAAAATGAGCGTCGTCAAAGAGGTTTACCAGAGTTAAAACGCGGTAATAAAATTGAAGAAACGCAATATCATAACCAACCTTTGTTTGCGGATAATTATGTCAGTTTTGCTGCCACTATTACCACCGATGAGTCGCAAATTGCGATGGTTCCAGGTTACTTGCAATCACAAAGTACTAAAAATGGCCGAACCACATTTGTATACGAAATGGATGCACCTATGTTGCACTTTTACACTTTACTCTCAATGGAGCTTGAGGTGAAAAAAGAGCAGCATAATGGCGTAAATATTGAGGTTTACCATCACAAAGATCATGCTTGGAATGTAGATGCAATGATTCAATCGACTAAAGATTCTTTAGATTACTTCTCTAAAGAGTTTGGTCCTTATCAGCATAAGCAAATGCGTATTATTGAGTTCCCTCGTTATCGTAGCTTTGCGCAGAGTTTTGCTAATACAGTACCGTTCTCTGAAAATATGGGCTTCATTACCGATACGCGTGACTCTGATAACATTAACTTTCCTTACTATGTTACCTCGCATGAGTTAGCACACCAATGGTGGGCGCACCAAGTGATTGGCGCAAACGTCGAAGGCTCTAATATTTTGTCTGAAATGTTATCGCAATATTCAGCAATTATGGTGATGAAAGAAAAGTATGGTGAAAATAACCTGCGTAAGTTTTTAAAGTATGAACTTGATCGCTACTTGTTTGGGCGCACAACTGAGTCTTATGATGAGCGTACTCTTGCACGTACAGTAGGGCAGCAATACATCCACTATAACAAAGGGTCTGTAGTTATGATGGCCATCCATGATTTACTGGGTGAACAACGTTTAAATACAGTTTTACGAGCGTTTTTACAAGATTACCAATATGCGCAAGAACGTTATCCAACCACGTTAGACTTTATTGCTTATTTAAAACGAGAGGCGAGTGAGCAAGAGCAAATATTTATTGAAGATCAGTTTAATGCCATTACATTATATGAGCTAAAACTCAGTGATATTAATGTGCAAGAGGCTGAATCTGTTGATGGCGAACATATTATTACGCTAACAATTTCTGCAGCAAAAAAACATGCAGATGGTGAAGGAAATGAAGAAGATGTACCGCTAGCGCAAATGATAGATATTGCTTTATTTAGTGCAGATCCGAATGAGATACATAGTGAAAATACGGTGATCTACATGCAAAAACACGAGATAAAAACAGGTGAAAATACTATTACATTAAAGGTAACAGAGTTACCTAAATTTGCTGGTGTTGACCCTTTTATTAAGTTAATAGACAAGAAAAGTGGCGATAATATTAAAGCACTTTAGTTTTTAAGTGCAGCATAAAAAATGCCAGTCGTTTTACTGACTGGCATTTTATAGCTATTAAAGAGGTTATTGATAGCTAACAGTAAAGTTATTTTTACTATATCTAAACTCATTTAGTAAGCAGCCCTCATCCTAAACTTTGTAGAAAATTGTATAAATTTTTGTATAAACCGCTACATTTTCCCCACACCTTCTTACGAACTTAACTCTAGTTATTTTGTACACTGTTGCCATTAAGAGTAAACAACAAGGTATAAGCATGAAGCAGCTAATGATAAGCGTTTTAGTACTAAGTCTAACTGCTTGCTCGGCGGTGACGATCCAGCCACAGCAAGCAGCCAAAATAACAAGCAAAGCGAGTTATGAAGATAGCCGACCGTTCTTTTTATGGGGGTTGGTTGGAGAAGAACGCGTTGATGTGAAAAAAGTATGTGTAGATAAATCAGTGACGCAAATGCAGTCGCAACAGACTTTTAGTGACGGAGCACTTAGTTTAATTACACTCGGTATATATGCACCTCACACTATTAAAGTATGGTGTCAAGATGAAATAGTGGGAGAGGCATTATGAGTATTAAGTTACTTATAACAAGTTGTACGTTAATTATATTAACGGGATGTACGAACATTTACTTTGATAATGGTGTACAAGATAACGTGAGCAATAAAACTCAAGAGAGTTCACAATGGCATCATAACTTTGCTCTTGCATTATATGAAGGATCTAAGCCGTTAGATTTAAGTACTCATTGCCCACAAGGTGAATGGCAAAGTGTTCATACGTATAAATCCTTTACCAATGGTTTAGCTGAATTAGCTGTTAATCAAGTGGGTCCTGCTTGGTATCCTAAAACAGTTGAAGTGAGCTGTACTAAAGTGCCATTTAAATAACCTGAACTCTGGTTAAGATATTTACTAATATATTGAATCATAATGATATTTAAATTTATTTTTCTCTAGCCAGAGATTTTCAGTGAAAACAAGGCGTAATTTACGCATCAATAGCGGGCCTATTGTAAGTAAATTCAACGTAGTTAGCGCTGAAAATAGCTGCTTGAGATAGATTTATTATCCAGAGTTCAGGTTAAATAACGTTATAAACGAGAAAGGGCCATAAGGCCCTTTGTGTTGCAGCAAGTAACACATTCTTTTTATAGGCTAAAGTCTACAGAGTAGGCAGCGTAAGCTTTTAAATCTGAGCCATCGATATCATTATCAGATAGGCCAAAAGTGAAGCCATCCTTAGAGATTGAAACGCCGTAATCGATGATGTTGTCATCACCAATAAAGTCGCCTGAGTAATGCCCCAAATGCAGCGCTATTTCAGTTCCATTACTACCAATAGCGAATCCATAGTCTGCTGTTAAATAAAGTGAATCACCAAAGTTGGAGCCATCACCACTAGCAGCTGAAGTTGCTAATACCGAAGCACCAAAAGTGAAACCTTCTACACTGATGCTACCGTAAATTTCAGAGAAATCTGCGTCAGCTTCTGAAGCAGCATCAGGGTAGGCGTAGTAAATATAACCAATATCATAGCTAACGCTTTCATTGATTGCGCCACTAAAGCCTGCATATAAGTCGAGCTCGTAGGTCATTTCATCAGCCCAAGAGGCATTTGATGCCCACGTACCGGCATAAAAGCCAGACTCGTTAGCGTAATCAATTCCGCCAGAAATAGCAGCGTCGCCTCCTGTTTGCTCTTGACCTCGCCATAAGTAGTTGGAGGTTGCTGCTGCATTTGCAGTTACCTCTGCAAATGTCGTTGTTGATGTTATGCCTGTAAACGCCAGTGCACTGAAGAGTATTGTTTTTTGTAGTTTTAGCATGTTTCATTCCCGCTATATGATTTTTGCATACCAAGGTTTTATTATGTATTGCTTTGACCTTTTAACTGGATGCATTTTTATTATTTAACTGGGAAGGTAATAGCACTGTATGTGCCAGTCTCGTTTTAATTATTTTTAAATAAAACTAATGCTATTAAAACAATTGCTTATGATGGAGTGATGTTTTTGGAAGGAAGTTTTTTGACTTTCTGTCGCACGCTGCTGGTGCATAAACTAACCTAGCTGCACTATTAAAGTACAGCTAGGAAAGGTTTTTTAGCCAAAAATAGTGCGCATTAGACTAATTGTTTCGTTAACGCCGCGACCTTTTTGTACTTCATTTATTATAGAGTCACGTTTACTGCGAATATGCTCCGGGATATCATCAGCAGCAAGTGCACGGTCTACTAATATTTCAGCCGATTCTTTACCTCTACGTTGAGTCTTACCCGTCGTAGTTGTGCTGCGCTTAGGTTTACTCAATAGTTTTATGTAATTAGAACTATCTGGTGTTTTATCATCAGCGTAGTAAAAGAAACATGGTATTAGTGCTTTAATAGCAACCAGTTGCTCTTCTAATTCGTTACTTGCGTTAGCCATTTTGTACCATGACATAGCTTGAATACCTTTAACGATATCTTGCCAGTAGCGCTCAAAATCACTATTTTTAAGTTTAGGAACACCAAGAGCACCACATAATGCATCTAATCGATTATTAGTGATTGGAGTAAATAAATCTGGGCGACGCATTGCTAGCAAACGAGTTGCAGGTGCAAGCGTTGGTTTTTCACCATTATCAGTGAATACTTTTGAATAAGCAGCAACAAATTGTTGATACTCATATTGAGTGATGTCACCCTCAAGTGGGATATTTGCAAGTGCGTCATCAAAAGCACCCGGAAGATCGGCAAGCATCTGATGAAAACTTTTTGCACTTTTCGTTGATGCAAACCATTCAACGTCAAAGTTATAAGTACTTGGATCAAGTGAAGCCATATGCTTACCGCTAAATGCAAGTAAGTCTTCAGGGATCATATCCTTAAGTGATTGTTCGCGAATACTCTTAATATAGCTAACTAAACGAAGTTGTTCATCGAGTGCAATAACGTCTTTGTGTTGTTCAACAAATACACTAACTACAGGCCACGGTGCAATACGCAACGTTTTAACTTGTAAAAAGCTGATCGCTGAAATGAGCTGATCATGAAGCTTTTTAAGTACAGGTAACTGTTGTGGCTCTAGTAAATCGTAGTTCATACGATCTCTGCTTGCGCTTAATAGTTCGTAACACCAAGGTAAAAAATCATCAGGGTGGTTTTCTACTTTCACGGCCATAAGGTTAAGGCTTAACTCTGAAGATTGCTTCAGAATGTTCTGATAGATGTTATTTTCTTGTTCGCCTAGTGTCATTTTTGACGGTGAAATTAGCAGTTTTTTCATGCCTTGTAGAATCTCCGGATTAGATATATAATTTTTTGCTGGTCTATTTTAGCGCAATTACATCAATAACAACAGCACTGTCCTTCCCCCTCTTAATTGAAGTAGTTAAATCATGATGTTTTTCAAGCAATAAATATTGAATTATCGATGTATATTATTCATTGCCATCTAATATAAATAGGCTTTCAGCTGAGATATTAAAGTATTGCGCTATTTTAAGTGCGAAAAATTAACGCAAGTTTAAACTGTTCTCTGAAAGACCATAATTAAGTCTGTAGGTCTGTGATGATTGTTTTTATTTTTTTGAAATTAGCTAATTTGTTTTTAGAGTCATTCCCAAAGTTGATAAATATTTCAGTGCATATTCATTTCGAAATGATTTAATTACTAATAATGAGTTTTTTTAACTTCACAATGCTTTTAAAGCTAACAGTCGCTATGATAAGAATATTATTTGCACGTTTTAAAGGACGATCATGAAAACCTTACTTAAAATTATTGGTGTAATACTATTATTATGTATTGCATTAATTGTTGCAGCACCTTTTTTAATTCCTACCGATACCATTTTTAATAAAGTATCGCAGCAGGTAGAACAAACTACTGGGCGCACTCTTACTATTAAAGGTGATAAAACTCTCAGTGTGTTTCCTGCCCTAAAGTTAGAACTTAACGATGTGCATTTTGCAAATATGGAATCAGGTTCGCGCGCCGACATGGCGAGTATGAAACAGCTTGCTGTACATATACCTTGGTTTTCATTATTTTGTGGTGAGTTTAAACTAGATAAGTTTGTTATAAACGAACCAAATATCCTATTAGAAACCGACAAAAATGGTAAAGCTAATTGGCAGCTGTTTGATGCAGTTGCAGAGCAACCTAAAGAGCAAAGCCAATCAGGTGAAGCGATAAAGCTTCCAGATAACTTTGATATTGAGCTAGGTGAGGTTGCTATTTATGGCGGCACCTTTACTTATCTAGATGGTCAAACAGGTGCTAAGCAACAAATTAGCGATTTAGAACTCGCTATTTTACTTCCTTCACTTCGTAAAATATTAGAAGTAAAAGGGGGTATTACTTATATGCAGGAGCGTTTTGAGCTTGATATAAAACTAGATACTCCTGCTAAAGCAATTGAAGGTACTACTTTTAATGTTGAGCAAAGCTTAGATTCTCGTTTAGTTAATTTAACGTACAAAGGAAGTATAGCTAAGCAAGGGCAAGATATTAAAGGTCAGCTAGCACTGAGCGGTGAGTCTGTTAAAAGTATTGCGAAATGGCAAGGTGTAGAGTTAGACGCTAAAGACAATGCTTTAAACGCATTTAGTGTAAACGGTAAAATGCACCTAGTAGGTGAGAAATTTAATCTAGAAGATTTAGTCGCGACGTTAGACGCATTGGAAATAAAAGGTAAGAGCGAGCTCAATCTAGGCAAACGTTTAGCTATAAATGCTGATATTGATTTAGGTATGCTTGATTTAAACCCGTACCTACCTGAAGCAGTAGCAAAACAAGAAGAGCCAGTAGAGCAAAATGATAAACCTGCAGAGCCAATAGTATGGGATGACAGTAAAATCGATTTAAGTGCATTAAATTCTCTAGATGCGAATGTAGTTATTCGTTCAAGTGGATTAAAAGCCAACGATATTAAATTAGGCGCAAATCAATTTACTGTTGCTTTAAAAAATAGCATTGCAAAACTAAGTCTAGATAGCTTTTCTGCTTATGAGGGTTCAGGTAAAGGCGTTATCAATGTAAACGCACAACAAGTACCTTATAAAATATCAACTAATTTTGACTTGGCAGACATAGATGCACAGCCTTTATTAACGGATGCTACAGGTTTTGACAAACTGATGGGTAAGGGGTCTTTAAATTGGAACCTAAATACAACAGGTCAAAGTCAAAAATCATTTATTGGTGCGCTTAACGGAAAGCTTGGATTTGAGTTTGCTGACGGAGCTGTAAAAGGTGCGAATATAGCTGAGATGGTTCGTAAAGGTAAGGAGCTTATTTCAGGCAACTTTGGTGCTGCATCTGAAGGGCTTGATAGCGGATTTGAAGAATCAGAGCAAACAGATTTCTCAGCATTATCGGGTAGCTTTAACTTTACCAACGGCGTTGGGAGAAATACTGATCTATCACTAATTAGCCCGTTAATTAGAATATCTGGTGAAGGTGATGTTAATTTACCTGAAACAACAGTAAATTATCGCTTAGTAACCGGCATTGTTAGCTCAATCGAAGGACAAGGTACTACCGACGACAGTACTGGGTTTAAAATACCACTTCGAATAAAAGGGCCTTTTCACGATGTAAGCATAAAGCTTGATGTAAGTAATGTGCTTAAGGATGAAGCCAAACAAAAAGTCGATGAAGCAAAAGAAAAAGCTAAAAAGAAGGCGAAAGAAAAAATTAAAGATAAATTAAAAGGTTTATTTGGTTAATTTACTTTGATTTAAACAAACAAGGCACCTTAGAGGTGTCTTGTTTGTTTTGTAACCATCTGTAAAATAGTTACATAGCCGTAATTGCTCAAGTTTAATTATCTCACACTCTAAATTAATTAAAAAATAACCTATCGCTACTCCTTCAATGCTGGTACAATTGCCCGCCCTTAAGAGACAACTCGTTTGTTTTTGAGTGGGATTTAATCGAAATGTCTTGATTTTAAACAAATTTAAGACACGTTGTAATTACTACACCGGAGGTCATTAACATGATCCAAATGCAAACTCAGCTGGAAGTTGCTGATAACAGCGGCGCTCGCAAAGTGCAGTGTATAAAAGTCCTTGGTGGTTCACACCGTCGCTACGCAGCGATTGGCGACATCATTAAAGTTTCTGTTAAAGAAGCTATTCCTCGCGGTAAAGTGAAGAAAGGTGATGTTAAAAACGCGGTAGTTGTGCGTACCAGAAAAGGTGTTCGCCGTCCAGATGGTTCTTTGATCCGTTTTGACAGCAACGCTGCTGTTATCTTAAATGATAACTTACAGCCAATTGGTACACGTATTTTCGGCCCTGTGACTCGCGAACTTCGTAATGATAAGTTCATGAAAATCGTTTCACTAGCCCCAGAAGTACTGTAAGGAGCCAATCATGGCAGCAAAAATACGTCGTGATGACGAAGTAATCGTACTAGCAGGTAAAGACAAAGGTAAGCGCGGAAAAGTGCTTTCAGTTGTTACTGAATCTGGTCGAATCTTTGTCGAAGGCATAAACTTGATCAAGAAGCACCAAAAGCCGGTTCCACAATTGAACCAAGCTGGCGGTATTGTTGAGAAAGAAGCATCTATGGATGCATCAAACGTTGCGATCTTCAACTCGGAAACGAGTAAAGCAGATCGTGTAGGTTTCAAGATTGAAGATGGTAAGAAATTACGTATCTTTAAATCTACTGGTAAAACTATCTAATAGTTGGAGTAGAATGATGGCGAAACTGCATGAAGTATACAAAGACAAAGTAGTAACTGAACTTCAAGAGAAGTTTGGCTTCAGCTCTGTCATGCAAGTCCCTCAGATCGAAAAGATCACATTGAATATGGGCGTGGGCGAAGCCCTAGCTGACAAGAAGATTTTAGATCACGCAGTAGCGGATTTAGCAGCAATCTCTGGTCAGAAACCTTTAATCACTAAAGCACGCAAATCTGTTGCTGGCTTTAAAGTGCGTGAAGGCTACCCGATTGGTTGTAAGGTAACCCTACGCGGCGAGCGTATGTGGGACTTTTTTGAGCGTTTGGTATCAATCGCTATCCCACGTATTCGTGACTTCCGTGGCGTAAGTGCTAAGTCTTTTGATGGACGTGGTAACTACAGCATGGGCGTACGTGAACAAATCATCTTCCCAGAAATCGATTACGATAAAGTAGACCGTGTACGCGGTATGGATATTACTATCACTACTTCTGCGAAATCTGATGAGGAAGGCCGTGCGTTGTTAGAAGCGTTTAACTTCCCATTTAAGAAATAAGGGTAGGGTTATGGCAAAGAATTCTATGAAAGCGCGCGAAGCTAAGCGCACAAAACTAGTTGCTCAATTCGCTGAAAAGCGTACAGCACTAAAAGCTATCATCGCAGATGTTAATTCATCTGAAGATGATCGTTGGGACGCGGTTCTTAAGCTACAAGCTTTACCTCGTGATTCTAGCCCTGTACGTCAACGTAATCGTTGTAACATTACGGGCCGCCCACATGGTTACCTTCGCAAATTCGGCATGAGCCGTATTAAAGTTCGCGAAGCAGCTATGCGCGGTGAAATTCCTGGCCTTAAAAAGGCTAGCTGGTAATAGAATCATGGGAGTAAGACTATGAGCTTGCAAGATCCTATCGCGGATTTGTTTACACGTATCCGTAACGGTCAATCAGCGAAGAAAGTATCTGTAACGATGCCAACTTCAAAGCTGAAAGTAGCATTAGCTAAAGTACTAAAAGACGAAGGTTATATCGTAGACTTCACAGTTGACGGTGAAGTTAAACCTGAGCTTTCTATCGAGTTGAAGTACTTCGAAGGCAAAGCTGTAATTGAAAATATCCAGCGTGTAAGTCGCCCTGGTTTACGTATCTATAAGAAACGTGACCAATTACCTAAGGTAATGGGTGGTCTTGGTATCGCTATCGTATCAACTTCTAAAGGCCTAATGACAGACCGCACAGCACGTAGTGCTGGTGTTGGTGGTGAAATCATTGGTTTTGTAGCTTAATCGGAGGGGAACTATGTCTCGCATAGCAAAGGCACCAATTACTGTTCCTGCCGGTGTAGAAGTTACATTAAAAGGCCAGGAAATCACAGTTAAAGGCAAAAACGGTGAACTTACTCGTACTATCAACAATGCTGTTGAAGTACAAGTTAACGACAACGTTATTACTACTTTACCTCGTGATGGCGTAGCTAATGCATGGGCTCAAGCAGGTACTGCTCGTGCTCTAATCAACAACATGGTTGTTGGTACGCATGTAGGTTACGAGAAGAAACTTCAGTTAGTAGGCGTGGGTTACCGTGCTGCAGCTAAGGGTAAAACATTAGATTTAACTCTTGGCTTCTCACACCCAGTTAATTTCGCAGTTCCTGAAGGAATTACGATTGAAACTCCAAGCCAAACAGAAGTTCTAGTTAAGGGCGTAGATAAGCAGTTAGTTGGTCAAACAGCTGCTAACATTCGTGCATACCGTAAACCTGAGCCTTATAAAGGTAAGGGTGTTCGTTATTCAGATGAGAATGTACGCCGTAAAGAGGCTAAGAAGAAGTAAGGTAAGACGATGGATAAAAAAACAGCTCGTCTACGTCGTGCTAAACGCACTCGTAGAAATTATATTGAACAAGGCACAACGCGTCTTGTTATCCACCGCACGCCACGTCACATCTACGCTCAAGTTGTAAATGCTGAGGGTAATGTACTGGCTGCTGCTTCTACTGTTGAAAAGGCTATTAGCGAAACAGTTAAAGGCACCGGTAACGTTGAAGCTGCGCAAGCAGTTGGCAAAGCGGTTGCTGAACGTGCGGCTGACAAAGGCATCGAAAAGATTGCTTTTGATCGCAGTGGCTTTAAATATCACGGCCGTGTGAAGGCGCTAGCTGATGCTGCGCGTGAAGCCGGTTTGCAATTCTAGGAGTAGACAATGGCTAACGTAGAAGCAAAGCAACAACAGCCTGATCTAGCTGAAAAGCTAATCGCGGTAAACCGTGTGTCTAAAGTAGTTAAAGGTGGTCGTATCTTTAGCTTTACTGCACTAACTGTAGTTGGTGACGGCGCAGGTAAAGTAGGTTTTGGTTATGGTAAAGCACGTGAAGTTCCAGCTGCTATTCAAAAAGCAATGGAAAAAGCACGTCGCAACATGATCAATGTAGACCTAAATGGCAATACATTACAGCATCCTGTTAAGGGACGTCATGCTGGCTCACTAGTGTTCATGAAACCAGCCTCTGAAGGTACTGGTATCATCGCAGGTGGCGCTATGCGTGCAGTACTAGAAGTGACTGGTGTTCAGAACGTACTTTCTAAATGTTACGGTTCTACTAACCCAATCAACGTAGTACGTGCAACGATTTCGGCTCTTGAGAATATGAATTCTCCACAGTCAATCGCTGCAAAACGTGGCCTTCGCGTAGACGAAATACTGGGGTAACCATGGCAAATCAAACTGTAAAAGTAACACAAGTAAAAAGCTCTATCGGTCGTTTACCGAAACATAAAGCTACATTACGCGGTCTTGGTTTACGTCGTATCAACCACACTGTTGAGTTAGAAGACACAGCATGTGTACGTGGTATGATAAACAAGGTTTCTTACATGGTTAAGGTAGAGGGTTAATTTCATGCATTTGAATACACTTTCACCTGCTGCAGGTTCAAAAACTGCTCCAAAACGTGTTGGTCGTGGTATCGGTTCTGGTCTAGGTAAGACTGGTGGTCGTGGTCACAAAGGTCAAAAGTCACGTTCTGGCGGTAAAGTACGCGTTGGTTTTGAAGGCGGTCAAATGCCTATGCAACGTCGTCTACCTAAATTTGGTTTCACTTCTCGCAAATCTTTAGTATCTGCAGAAATAAACCTTTTTGAAATCGCTAAAGTAGAAGGCGATGTGGTAGACCTAAGCGCGTTACAAGCAGCTGGTCTAGTTAAAAAGAACGTTCTTTTCGTTAAAGTTGTTAAATCTGGCGAAGTTTCACGCGCTGTTACCGTTAAAGGCCTTAAAGCCTCTAAAGGTGCACGCGAAGCTATTGAAGCTGCCGGAGGCAAGGTAGAAGACTAAGGAAGTACTAATGGCTAAACCAGGTCAAGATACACAAAGTGCACAAAGTGGACTTTCGGAATTGAAGCGCCGATTACTCTTCGTATTGGGTGCTATCATAATTTACCGTCTAGGTTCATTTGTGCCGATCCCTGGGATTGACGCCGCTGTACTTGCCGATTTCTTCGAGCAACAAAAGGGCACCATTGTTGAAATGTTCAACATGTTCAGTGGTGGTGCACTTGAGCGAGCTTCAGTGTTAGCACTGGGTATTATGCCGTACATCTCGGCTTCGATTATTACGCAACTATTAACGCATATGTATCCTCCGTTTATAGAGCTTAAGAAAGAAGGTGAGCAAGGGCGTAAAAAAATTAGCCAGTACACACGCTATGGCACGCTTGTGCTAGCTACTATTCAATCAATCGGTATTGCTTCTAGCTTACCGGGCATGATGGAGGGGTTAGTTGTTAACCCTGGTATGGGTTTCTACTTCACCGCTGTGGTGAGTTTAGTAACTGGTACTATGTTCCTTATGTGGTTGGGTGAACAAATAACAGAACGCGGTATCGGTAACGGTATCTCAGTTCTAATATTTGTTGGTATTGTAGCTAACTTGCCGTCTGCTATTGGTTCGACAGTCGAAATGGCGCGCCAAGGTGATTTGAATGTTTTTGTACTGTTGATGGTTGCGGTAATTGTATTCGCTGTTACTTATCTTGTAGTGTTTTTTGAACGTGGACAACGTCGTATTGTTGTAAACTACGCTAAACGCCAACAAGGTCGTCAAGTATTTGCTGCTCAAAGCACGCATTTACCACTAAAAGTAAACATGGCGGGTGTTATTCCACCAATCTTCGCTAGCAGTATAATTCTGTTCCCTGGTACAATTGCTAGCTGGTTCGGCCAAGGTGAAGGTCCGGTCGCTGATGTATTACAAGCTGTTGCTACTACGTTGACCCCAGGTCAACCGTTGTACTCACTTGTTTTAGCTGCGGCTATAATCTTCTTCTGCTTTTTCTACACAGCGTTGGTGTTTAACCCACGTGAAACAGCAGATAACCTTAAGAAATCTGGCGCATTTATCCCAGGTATTCGTCCAGGTGAGCAGACATCTAAATACATTGATAAAGTGATGACACGCCTGACATTGGCAGGTGCTTTGTATATAACCTTTATCTGTCTGGTGCCCGAATTCATGACTATGGCATGGCAAACGCCATTCTATTTCGGCGGTACATCAATTTTGATTATCGTTGTTGTAATCATGGACTTTATGGCACAAGTACAGACTCACCTGATGTCTCATCAGTATGATTCTGTGCTGAAAAAAGCGAACCTTAAAGGCTACGGTCGATAAGGTCAGTTTACGGAGTTGAGCAATGAAAGTACGTGCTTCCGTTAAGAAAATATGCCGTAACTGTAAAGTTATTAAACGTGCTGGTGTAGTACGCGTAATTTGCAGTGAGCCTAAGCATAAGCAAAGGCAAGGCTAAGTAAACAGTCGTGCAGGCTGAGTTTTCTCGGCCTGTGTTTTTAGTAGTAATTTGGTCTTCGTTTGAGTATCCTTACGGGCTTTTCAAACTTATGATTACCAAATTCGAATATAGGAGATGTGTTAGTGGCCCGTATTGCTGGCATTAACGTCCCTGATCATAAACATGCAGTTATTGGTTTAACAGCTATTTATGGCATAGGTAAGACTCGCTCTAAGGCTATCTTAGAAGCGACTGGTATCGCCGAGACCACAAAAATCGGTGAACTTTCAGACGAAATTCTTGACGTACTGCGTGATGCAGTTGGCAAGTACACTGTTGAAGGTGATCTTCGTCGTGAAGTTACTTTAAATATCAAGCGCCTTATGGATCTTGGTTGTTATCGTGGCCTACGTCACCGTCGCTCTTTACCACTACGTGGTCAAAGAACTAAGACTAACGCGCGCACCCGTAAGGGTCCTCGTAAGCCTATTAAGCGATAAGGGGATAGTATTATGGCTAAGACACCAATTCGTCGTAAAAAGGTTAAAAAACAAGTTGCTGATGGTATGGCTCATGTTCATGCGTCTTTCAACAACACTATTGTAACGATTACCGACCGTCAAGGTAATGCACTATCATGGGCTACTGCCGGTGGTTCAGGTTTCCGTGGTTCACGTAAATCTACACCATTTGCTGCTCAGGTTGCTGCAGAGCGTGCAGGTACTGCTGCTCAAGAATACGGTTTAAAAAATCTAGAAGTTTTCATCAAAGGTCCAGGTCCAGGTCGTGAATCTGCTGTACGTGCTTTGAATGCTGCTGGTTACCGTATTACCAACATTACTGACGTGACGCCAATACCACATAATGGTTGTCGTCCACCGAAGAAACGTCGCGTTTAACAATAGGTTAGGAGAAATAACATGGCAAGATATTTGGGCCCTAAGCTCAAGCTGAGTCGTCGTGAAGGTACTGACCTGTTCCTTAAGAGCGGCGTAAGAGCTATCGACTCTAAGTGTAAACTTGAGACTGCACCTGGTCAGCACGGCGCTCGTAAAGGTCGCTTATCTGATTACGGTTTACAATTACGTGAAAAGCAAAAAGTACGTCGTATCTACGGTGTATTAGAAAAGCAATTCCGTAACTATTACAAAGAAGCTGCTCGCCTTAAAGGCAATACAGGTGAAAACTTGTTACAGCTATTAGAGCAACGTTTAGACAATGTTGTATATCGCATGGGTTTTGCTAGCACACGTGCTGAAGCACGTCAGTTAGTAAGCCATAAAGCGATTTTAGTTAATGGTCGTGTTGTGAATATTCCTTCATACGTAATTACTCCAGAAGATACTGTTGTAATCCGTGAGAAGTCTAAAACACAAGCACGTATCATCGCTGCTCTAGAGTTGGCTGAGCAACGTGAAAAGCCGACTTGGGTTGAAGTTGACGGTAAGAAACTGGAAGGCAGCTTTAAGCGTCTACCTGAGCGTTCAGATTTGTCTGCGGACATCAATGAACAACTAATCGTCGAACTTTACTCTAAGTAAAGTTAAGAGTTAAGAGAGGATAAAATGCAGGGTTCTGTAACAGAATTTCTAAAACCAAGGTTAGTCGACATCGACGCTATTAACCCAACGCGTTCTAAAATAGTTTTAGAACCATTAGAGCGTGGCTTCGGTCATACTCTGGGTAATGCCTTACGCCGTATATTGCTTTCATCTATGCCTGGATGTGCAGTAACTGAAGTTGAAATCGACGGTGTATTGCATGAGTACAGCGCGAAAGAAGGCGTACAAGAAGACATCATTGAAATACTATTAAACTTAAAAGGTTTAGCAGTAACGTTAGAAGGCAAAGATGAAGTTTTTCTGACCCTGACTAAATCTGGTGTAGGTCCTGTTACTGCGTCTGATATTCAGCACGATGGCGATGTAACAATTGCTAATCCAGATCACGTTATTTGTAATTTAACAACAAATAACAGCGAGATCAGCATGCGAATTCGTGTTGAACGTGGTCGTGGTTATGTGCCGGCATCTAGTCGTTTATCCTCTGATGACGATGAGCGTCCAATTGGTAGATTGTTGCTTGATGCATCATTTAGTCCAGTTGAACGTATTGCGTACTCGGTTGAATCAGCCCGTGTTGAGCAACGTACAGATTTAGACAAGTTAATCATTGATATGGAAACAAACGGCACTTTAGATCCAGAAGAAGCGATCCGCCGTGCGTCTACTATCTTAGCTGAGCAATTAGATGCATTCGTAGATTTACGTGATGTAACTGAGCCAGAAGAGAAAGAAGAGAAGCCAGAATTCGATCCTATTCTACTTCGTCCAGTTGATGATCTTGAGCTAACAGTACGCTCAGCAAACTGCTTGAAAGCCGAGCAAATTCAATATATCGGTGATTTAGTTCAGCGCACTGAAGTTGAGCTTCTTAAAACGCCTAATCTAGGTAAGAAGTCTCTAACTGAAATTAAAGACGTGCTAGCTTCACGTGGTCTTTCTCTGGGCATGCGCCTAGAAAATTGGCCACCTGCAAGTTTAGCTGAATAATCTAAATCACTATATTAGTTTAGTTAGAAGGATAGGGTCATGCGCCATCGTAAGAGTGGTCGTCAATTAAACCGTAACAGTAGCCATCGTAAAGCGATGTTTAGCAATATGGCAGGTTCTTTGGTGAAACATGAAATCATCAAAACTACTTTGCCTAAAGCGAAAGAGTTACGTCGTGTAATTGAACCTTTAATCACACTGGCTAAGACTGACAGTGTAGCAAATCGCCGTTTAGCGTTTGCTCGCACGCGTGATAAAGAAGTTGTTGGTAAATTATTCAGTGAAATCGGTCCTCGTAACGCGGATCGTCCAGGTGGTTACACTCGTATTCTTAAGTGTGGCTTCCGTACTGGTGATAATGCACCAATGGCTTATATTGAACTAGTTGGTCGCCCAGCGACTAGCGAAGCAGTTCAAGAAGACGCACAGTCTGCAGAGTAAGTCTTAAAGAAACCTAAAAGCCGAGCAATGCTCGGCTTTTTCTTGTCTAAAATTTATTAAGTCCCCCCAACAGAATATTTCTTCCTAAAGTTCCTACTTTATAAGCTTATGTGGATTCATTTAAAACTTTTATCAGCGATATCTTTCATCAAGAGTGGTTTATTAACTAACCTGAGCTTTGGTTAAGATATTAACTAATATATTAAATCATAATGATATTTTAATTTACTTTTCGCTAGCCAGAGATTTTCAGTGAAAACAAGGCGAATTTACGCATCAATAGCGGGGCTATTGTTAGTAAATTCAATGTAGTAAGGGCTAAAAATAGCTGCTTGAGATAGATTTATTATCTAGAGTTCAGGTTAACTATCCTAATAGCTCTTTTAAATTCAAGATGGCTAATTGAATTGGCTTCATAATAAATAAATGAGTAAACATTAAATTTAGCTGATATTTAACATCTTATACTTTCTATTAAGCCTCAACGGCCACAGACTTAAATAGTTCCATTTTTTAACCGTACTAAATTTACGTAAAACATAGCAAGTCAATTCAGGAATGGTCTTTGTATTTGCCTTATCTAATTGTTACTCCTTATAAAGGAGCAATTTGAATTTTGTGTAGCGGTATAGATCATTTATTAATGAATAGGATTCGAATGGATCCCATTTCGAAAGGGTGATCATGGCTTTTAATACTCGTTTTTACATTAACTAGCTATATAAACTAGTAAAGACATACTGTTTAGTGTTGTTTTTGACCGTTTAGCTCAAATACTCAGCGAACAGCACATTATTTCAAGTTTTCTTCAAAAAAGGGTTGATCTGTTTTCGGATCTCCCTATAATGCGACCCCACTGAGACGGGAAAGGTCAACGCCTAGCGAGACCCAATCAACTCAGGGTGTTAAGTAAAACTTAGTGTTGATAAATATAACGTTTACC
>NZ_JACJEM010000004.1:0-110039 GCF_014164085.1 Pseudoalteromonas sp. SG45-5
CTTTGATCAATTTAACGAATTAAATTGCACTATAACGTCGTTAAAAATTTTTTATTTAGAACAACTAGATACAAAAACTTTTGCCTAGTTCTAGCGTAATTTTCTTAACGTTAAATAGACCCCATACATAAGCAGATTGGTATGATTTAATTCTAACTAACAAACGGAATAATTATGAATAAAGTAACAATGGCCGCTGCGAGCATAGCGCTTGCACTTGGTTTAGTAGGTTGTGGTGAAAAACAACAAGAAGCTAAAGTAACCGACACTCCAGTAGTAACAGCGCCTACTGAAAAACCACTAGAGCTTGGTATTGAATTAGCTAATATGGATAGTTCAGTACGTGCACAAGACGATTTTTATTACCATGTAAATGGCCAGTGGTTAGCTAAAACTGAAATACCAGGTGATAAGTCTAACTACGGTTCTTTTTCGCAGTTATATGATGAGTCGCAAAAAGCGATGAAAATTGCGCTGGAAAGCGCCGCTGCAAACACTGCCGCTAAAAAAGGCAGCGATGAATATAAAATTGGTGCATTTTACAAAAGTTACATGAATCAAGCTGCTCGTAATGAGCTAGGTATTACGCCATTACAACCATCAATAGACACGATTGATAGTATTAAATCTAAAGCAGATTTAATGGGCTTAATGGCTAAAGTTCAAAAGCAAGGCGGTAGTTTACCGTTTGGTTGGTTTGTAAATAACGATGCTAAAAACTCAAGTGAGTATGCACTGTACTTATCTCAGTCGGGTCTTGGTTTACCAGATCGTGACTATTACTTAAAAGATGACGAAAAATTCACTAAAATTCGTGCGTCTTATGAGCAATACATCACCGATATTTTAGCTAAATCAGGCGTTAAAAATGCAGCAGAAGCTGCTAAGAGTGTACTTGCGTTTGAAAAAACATTAGCTGATGCTCAGTGGAGCCGTGTGCAAAGTCGTGATGCAACTAAATCTTATAACATGATGACAGTAGCAGATGCTAGCAAACTGATGGGCGACCTTGATTTAGCGGCGTTCTTTAAAGACGCAGGTGTGAGTACAAGTAATATTATTGTTCGCCAACCAAGCTACTTAGAAGCACTTGCTACTATTTATAAAGACACTGATTTAGCAACGTGGAAAAACTACTTAAAATTTCATTTTGTAAGTGGTTATGCAGAGCTACTTAGTGAAGATTTAGTTAACCTTAACTTTGATTTTTACAGCACAACATTACGTGGTGTAGAAGAACAAGCGCCACTTTGGAAGCAAGCAGTTGATGCATCTAACAGTGTACTTGGTGAAATTTTAGGTAAAGTATACGTTAAAGATAACTTCCCACCAGAAGCGAAAGCGCGCATGGAAGAGTTAGTTGATAACGTAATTAAAGGTTACGGTGTTGCTATCGAGAACCTTGAGTGGATGAGCCCTGAAACTAAAATTGCAGCGAAAGAAAAGTTAGACAAATTTACGCCTAAAATTGGTTACCCAGACACATGGAAAGATTACTCTGAGCTAAAAATTAACTCAGATGAGCTAGTTGGTAACTACATTCGTTATAGCGAATGGGCATACGCAGATATGATTGCAAAACTGGGTAAACCAGTTGATCGTTCTGAGTGGCATATGACACCGCAAACAGTAAATGCTTACTACAACCCAGTAAACAACGAAATTGTATTTCCAGCCGCTATATTACAACCACCATTCTTTAATTTAGAAGCGGATGATGCTGTAAACTACGGCGCAATTGGTGCAGTAATTGGGCATGAGCTTGGTCATGGTTTTGACGACCAAGGCGCTAAATACGACGGTGACGGTAACTTACGTAATTGGTGGAGCGAGTCAGATCTTAAGCAATTTGAAGAGCGAAGCGCTGCTTTAGTTGCACAGTATAACGAGTACAAACCATTTGAAGATGCAAGTGTTAATGGCGAGCTAACGCTTGGCGAAAACATTGGTGACTTAGGTGGATTAACCGTTGCGCACAAAGCATATATGCTATCTTTAGGTGATAAAACAGCTCCAGTAATTAATGGCTACACAGGCGATCAACGCTTCTTTATGGGGTGGTCACAAATTTGGCGTCGTAAATATCGCGATGAAGCATTACGTAATCGCTTAATGACGGACTCGCATTCACCAAGTCATTACCGTGTAATCGGTATCTTGTCGAATATGCCTGAGTTTTACGAAGCGTTTGACGTAAAAGAAGGCGATAAAATGTATATTAAACCAGAAGATCGCGTAAAAATTTGGTAATTAACTAATTACCCCGATTTAAGGTTAATTAAAAGCCAGTAAGTATTTAGCTTACTGGCTTTTTTATACGCCATAATCATTTTATTTTTTCAGCCTTACTATAAGCGCGGCTATTAACTGCAATTTAATGCGATACCGACTTTTTTGAGATAGTGCTGTTCTTGTTCTAAATCTGCTTGTAGCAGAGTATATTCTTGCAAGTAGCCATCACAAAATTTTATAAATAACCCTGTGCGGCTTGCGCTAATTTCCATGTTTGGCTTTTGACTCGCTTGCCGTTTTTGATTAAATAAAATAGCTAAACGCAAAATAGTAATAAGCTTAAGCACTCGCTGCTGCGAGATGGTTATAAAGTCGGAGAGTTCATTAAGCTTGATTTTTTTACGATAAAAGCGAATAAGCGAACTCAGTATTAATTGCTCCTGTTGCGTAAAACCAGGTAATTGGCTATTAGCAACAATATAAGCACTGTGTTTATTTATGCCTGATGAGTTTATAGATAAACCAATTTCATGCAGTTTTGCCGCCCACATCAGTAGTGCAATATCATCTTGATTATTAAGTTGCCATGGGCCTTTTAAGCGTTCGTAGAGCCAACTAACCGTGTCAGAAACACGGATTGCATGGGTTTTATCTACAGTGTATCTGTCGCTTATATTATTGATGGTATTACTGCGAATGTCGTTATCGACCAGTTTTTGCTGCATTTCATGGAGTAACCCTTCACGCAGCGAAAAGTCGCTGTAGGTAAGCTGGGTTATTGCAAACTCTCTAAAAATAGCGATTAGGATGGCAAGGCCACCACAAATACTAAGCTGGCGCTCAGGGGTTAAACCTTCAATTAGCAGGTTATCTATTCGTTGAGCGTTGATAAATTGTTGTTTAAGGTTAATTAAGTCGTCGTAAGTTATACAAGATTGATGTGGTTTTTTCGCACTTATTATCGCGAGTATTGACTTAATTGTACCCGATGTACCAATGACATTTTTCCAGCCTTCGTTTATGTAATTAGCAAAAATAACTTCTATTTCTTGCTCTGCTTTTATTTCAGCTTTATTGAAGTGCTTAGAGCTAATTATGCCATCAATAAAAAATTGATTTGTGAAACTAACGCAACCCATATTACGGCTAGTAAGTAGTTTGTGTTGAAAGTGCTGACCGATTATTAATTCTGTACTCCCACCGCCAATATCAATAACAAGACGGTTATCTTCATTATGTAGGTAGTGGGCAACACCTTGATAAATAAGACGAGCTTCTTCTTGTCCTGCAATAACGTTAATATGAAATGGAAATACCTCATTTGCTTGTGTTAAAAAGGCATGGATATTTTTAGCGCGTCTAAAGGTATGGGTTGCCGCTACTTTTACATTACAGGCAGGGAAATCTTGCAGAGTTTTAGCAAACTGTTTTAGCACGACTAAAGCGCGATCAATAGCATACTGGCTTAGTTTTGACTTATCATCGAAGCTATCAGCTAAATACACACGCTGCTTTTCTTTATGTAAAATTTGCAGTGTGCCATCAACTTCACGAGCAACGACTAAATGAAAGCTATTCGAGCCTAAATCGACAGCGGCTATAGATGGGCGATTACTCATTGTTATAATTACTTTCCCATTTTTTTAGATGATCATAAGTCGCTATTTGTGAACGAATTTTTTTACGATTCCCACGTCGCACATAAGTGTTTTTTTGTTCTTTGTCGATTAAGCGTGCTTTTGTGCGGTCTTTAAATTGTAGCTCTAAAATATCAATAATGAGCAGCTTTAATTTAGCGTCTAAAATTGGCACGCCCACTTCAACACGATGATCAAGGTTACGGGTCATCCAATCAGCAGACGAAATATACACTTTGTCCTCGCCGTTATTACCAAACACCATTACGCGAGGATGCTCTAAAAAACGATCAACAATACTAATCACTCTTATGTTATCGCTAAACTTGGCTACCCCTGGTATTAATGAGCACATACCGCGCACAATAATGCGAATTTTAACGCCACAACGACCAGCATGATAAAGCTTATCAACAAGCTGCTTGTCGACCAAATTATTTACTTTAACGGTAATTTTACCGACAAAACCATTTTCGACGTGTTGAATTTCTTTATCGATTAAATCGAGTAAAGTGTCACGAGCATTGATAGGTGATAGCATTAAGTATTCAAAACTAAAAGGCTTATAGCTGCTTTCTATAAATCTAAATACGCTGTCGCATTCTTCACAGATCCCGACATGTTTCGTGAATAAACTAAAGTCGGTATATATTTTGGCGGTTTTTTCATGAAAATTACCGGTTCCAATATGCGCATACTTTACTATTTGGCCTTTTTCTTTACGTTGAATAATACACAACTTGCTGTGCACTTTTAACGCGGGTATACCAAAAATTACTTTAATGCCTGCGCTACTTAATATTTTTGCCCATTCAATATTATTTTGTTCATCAAAACGGGCCTTTAGCTCAACCATTACGGTAACTTGTTTGCCATTTTTAGCGGCATTAATCAGTGATGAAATAAGCCGCGATTTACTTGCAACACGATAAATATTAACTTTAATTTGTGTCACTTTAGGATCAAAGGCTGCTTGGCGCACATACTCCAGTAAATGATTAAATGTGTGGTATGGGTAGTAAAGTAAAATATCTCTCTCGGTAATAGCGTCAAATACGCTGGTGTGTTTATTAAACGCGGTGCTTTGTAATGCAGGTAATGGTTTATTTTCAAGATACTGACGGCCTACATTCGGAAAGGCAATAAAATCTCTAAAATTACGGTAGCGTCCAGCTGGGATCAGCGCATCATGATGGGTTACATTTAGCCGTTTTTTCATTACTTTAAGCATGCTTTCGGGCATCGTTTCGTCATAGACTAAGCGTACTGGTTCTGCATAAATACGTTGTTTTAATCCTTTGGACATCTTATCCAGCAGACCCTCTTCTAATTCATCATCAAGATTATATTCGGCATCACGGGTAAGCTTGATTGAGTGACCTTGGATAGTTTGAAAACTAAAAAAGCTGCTGAATACGTCATTTAAAAAATATAAAATAACATCATCAAGCATCACAATGGTTTTATGGCGGCGGGTTTTCTCGCTTGGTAAATTTATAAATCTTGGTACACGATCGGTTGGCACTTCGAGCATTGCGTAATGATTTTTCTCGTCACTCATTTCTACAAATAAGTAAGTCATGGTGTCATTTACGTAATCTGAGTAATCTCTATTCTCATCAAGTAAGATTGGGGATATATGTTGTAGAACATTGTCAGTAAAGTAATTTTTTAACCAATTTAAATGAAATTCACTGAGCTTCTCTGGTCTATTTACGTGAATATTATGTGTGGTTAAATCATTTAAGATTTGTTGGTGAATTTGATTGAATTTTTTACCAAGCAGTAATACTTTCTTTTGTATCTGACTCAGTAGTACTTCATCTTCTTCAAAATTAGCATTAGGAAGTTTGCTTAATAAAATACGGCGCTTAACGTCGGCTACACGGACTCTGAAAAACTCATCAAGGTTATTAGAAAAAATACCTAAAAAACGTATGCGCTCAATAATTGGGTTACTTTTGTCTTTAGCTTCTTGCAGCACACGTTCGTTGAACGACAGCCAGCTTAACTCCTTTGAAAAATACTCAATAACGTGGGTGTGTTCTATATGGGCATTCATACTTCATTCCGCTATTTAATGCTGAATAAAATATAATGTAACTTAATGACATTAAAATGACATGCGTGCCAGCGATGTGGCACACATGAGGGGGGAGTTATACTTCTTCGGTGTCTACGATTAGATCACTTGTTATTGACTCGAGCGCATCAATAACTTCTTCTTTATTCATTCCGTTTGGCAAAGTGACCGTCGCCACAGCGCTAAAAATAGGTACTCCCCAATTAGGTGCGCTTTGTTGTCTTGAATTTAAGTGAGTAATATTAGCCCCTTTATGACGTATCACACTTGCTAGTTCTTGAACAATACCAGGGCGATCGTTACCTGTAATAACTAGATTAATTTGCTCAAGCGATGATTGTTCAATTTCAGTGTTACCCGCTTCAATGCGTACATCGAGCTTGGGAAGTGCATTGAGTGCGCTTTGTAAGGATTGAAAATGCTCCTCTGCTACTTCAAGTTGAATAATACCTGCAAAGTGACCTAGTAGATGGCTCAAGTTACTACTAAGCCAGTTTCCGTGATTCTCCAATACGACCGAGGAAATATTCTCGACTAATCCAGGGCGGTCTTTCCCTAAAATAGTAATAACCAGTTGCTTCATAAATAATTCTCTTTTTAAGGCCAAAGAAAGTAAATGCGTAGGCACTAAGTGTTTAATTTATCGGTTGTTAAAGTGTAGCTATAAAGTCCTAATTTTAAATTGATAAAAGCGGGATTTAATATATATGCTATGCATTTTTTAAAGCTACGATTGCCTATTTGATACTTTGTGAGTATTGACCTCGATAAATGCTTTGTCCAATTATTTTACAATTTAGTTCATTTATAAGTCACCCATTTGAAGTTTTATTAAACCAATTATTTAACTGCTTTATTTATAGCTGCTATTAAGGGCTTATTGTTACCGCTGTAACATTACTGTCATCTTGATGAAATATAATTTATGCAACGTTAAGATTTAAGGGTGTTTTGATGACTTCCAATCCGAATAAACCGACTTTTAATACGGATCGAAGCCGTCTATTTAAAGATCGGTTTGCCCAATTTGGCATAACCGCAGGCGGGGTAATGGTATTAGTGGCACTGCTATTAATATTCTTTTATCTTCTTTATGTAGTACAACCAATTTTTGAATCAGCTAAAGTTGAAAAGCGTAACAGCTTAAACATTGCTAATGCAGATCAGATTATCGGTTTAGGCGTCGAAGAGCAAACTGAGGTGGCTTATTTATTAGGTCAACAAGGGCAAGTTGATTTTTATAATATTGAAAAATCAAATTTTGGTAAAAAACTCAAAACCCTCGATGTCATATTGCCAAGCGAAGCAAGTAGTTTTGCGACAAGTGCACCGTTTCAGGGGCAATATGCTTATGGCTTGAAAAACGGCACCGTGGTGGTGGTTGTACCTAAGTTTTTAGTTACCTTTCCAAACAACGAGCGAAAATTAACCCCACGTGTTGATTATCCACTTGGCGAAATGGCATTAGCAGTAGACGAACAAGGAGCGGCAATTAAGCGCTTTGCGTTTAGTCATTATGAAGATAAAACGGCTGTGGTTGCGTTAACCGAAGATAAACGTGTTTTATTCAGCAGCTTTGTGGCTGAAGAAAATATGTTTACCGGAGATGTTGAATGGGTTGTGCAGCGCACTGAACTTGATATCGAAGGCCGTGTAGATGAGCTTCTAATATCACCGGATACAACGCGTACATTTATTCGTTCGGCTAATCAAATTTATGTATATGATACACGCGACCCAAGCGATGTTGAGCAAATACAATTGCTTTCAGCCAACGAAGAGCGCGCAAATATAGTGTCTGCTCAATTATTAGCGGGTGCAAATTCGTTAATGCTTGCTAATGATAATGGTGAAGTTTCACAGTGGTTTGAAGTGAATACAGATACTGGCCGAGAGTATCAAAAAATTCGTTCATTCGAGACGAGTAAACAAAGTAAACTCAATATATTCACAGAATTTTACCGACGTACATTTTTCACTACCAGTAGTAATGGTGAGTTGGGTGTTTACTACACAACAAGTGAAGCTAAATTATGGCAGGGTAAAGTAAGTGAAGGTGAAATTAAAAACTTTGCAATTGCACCACGCTCTAATGCGGCATTAATTTTAGCTGATGACAAATTAACCGTATTAGAAATACACAATGAACACCCAGAAGTAACATGGTCAGCACTTTGGCAAGAAGTATGGTATGAAGGTTACCCAGAGCCAGGCTATATTTGGCAATCAACCTCAGCCAGTGATGACTTTGAATCTAAGTTTTCATTAGTGCCAATTTCGTTTGGTACAATTAAGGCCGCATTTTACGCCATGTTATTTGCAGTACCAATTGCATTGTCATCGGCTATTTACACTGCTTACTTTATGTCGAGCGGATTACGTAAAGTTGTTAAACCAACAGTAGAAATAATGGAAGCACTGCCGACTGTTATTTTGGGCTTTTTAGCGGGCCTTTGGTTAGCACCACTGATTGAAGAACATCTACCCGCAATTGTTGGATTGCTCATCTTATTGCCGCTAGGTATTTTAGGTGCTGCATTTGGGTGGACTAAATTACCAGCCGGTATTCGTCATAAAATTCCTGAAGGCTCTCATTCAATAATCCTTATACCCGTTGTGTTATTTATTGGCTGGTTTTCATTTGCGATGAGCGAAACGATTGAGCTTTGGATGTTTGACGGCAATGTACGTCAATATTTAACAAATGAACTTGGTATGACGTTCGATCAACGTAACTCACTAGTTGTTGGTATTGCGATGGGCTTTGCGGTTATTCCTACTATTTTCTCAATAGCAGAAGATGCTGTGTTTAGTGTACCTAAGCATTTATCAAACGGTTCATTAGCGTTGGGTGCAACTCAGTGGCAAACACTTGTACGTGTTGTATTGCTAACTGCCAGCCCTGGTATTTTTTCCGCCGTAATGATGGGGTTGGGCCGTGCTGTTGGTGAAACAATGATTGTACTGATGGCCACCGGTAATACACCAATAATGGATTGGAGTATTTTTCAAGGAATGCGGACGCTTGCAGCAAATATTGCAGTTGAAATGCCAGAATCAGAAGTAGGCAGTTCACACTATAGAATATTATTTTTAGCGGCTTTTGTACTATTCATATTCACCTTTATTTTCAACACAATCGCTGAGTTTGTTCGCCAGCAATTGCGTGAAAAATACAGCTCAATGTAAGTGGAGAGACACGACATGGTAAAGCAGTGGTTTAGGTCTGGTTCTCCTTGGATTTGGATGACCGGTGGTGCAGTGAGCATCAGTTTGATTTCAGTGTTAGGTTTATTAGCAATGATAGCCTGGAAGGGATTAAGTTTTTTTTGGCCTTCTGAAGTGATGCAGTATGAGCTTGAAGGCTCTATTGCAAAGCAAACCGTTATTGGTGAAGTTTACGACCGAGAAATGGTACCCAAAGAGCGTTTAGCTGCAACAGGTGTTGATGTATCAGCATTTGATAAAGAAGAGTTTGAGCGTTTACTTATCAAAACAGGTAACCGTGAATACGTCGATTTAGATTTTCGTTGGATACTTGAAACCGATATAAAAGAAAAATCGGCACCAGCGACACTTGCGGTATTTGAGCGTAGTAAAAACGGTAATTTTTATGGTTACCTAGAGAGCGTTATTAAAGACGGCAAGCCAGTTGCTGGTGATACCGTTGAGGCTTTACACGAACTTGTTGATCGCGCAGTTGATTTAAATGATGAAGCGCTTGATTTACAAAACGGCGATATTGGCCATATTAACTATGAACTTGAACGCTTACGGTTAAAAGAGAAAGGTTATTTACTTGATAATGAGCTAACCGATGAGCGTGTTGCAGAACTTGCTCAAGCACGTGCTGATTTACGTACAGAGTATGGCGTACTTGAAAAAGAGTTATTCGCACTGCGTAAACTTGCAAAACGTGACTATGTTACTGTAAAAGATATGCGCGGTGAAATTGTGACTATCCCTATGTATCAGGTACTTGATGTTTGGTTTCCAAATGACATGGGTTTTTTTGCAAAACTAGGTCATTACTTTGTACAGCTAGGTAAGTTTGTATCTGATGATCCGCGTGAAGCAAATACCGAAGGTGGTGTGTTTCCTGCCATATTTGGTACTGTCTTTATGGTTATGCTAATGGCGGTAATAGTAACGCCGTTTGGTGTTGTCGCCGCAATTTACTTACACGAATATGCAGCGAAAAACGCAGTGACGAAAATGATTCGTATTGCAGTCATTAACTTAGCCGGTGTGCCTTCAATTGTATACGGTGTATTTGGCTTAGGCTTTTTTGTTTATATGTTAGGTGGTAGTTTAGACCAATTGTTTTACCCTGAAGCATCGCCAACCCCTGTATTTGGTACGCCAGGTGTAATGTGGTCAGCATTGACATTGGCTATATTAACGCTCCCTGTTGTAATTGTATCGACCGAAGAAGGGTTATCTCGAATTCCAAGCACGGTACGTGATGGTTCATTAGCGCTGGGCGCAACAAAAGTTGAAACGTTATGGCGTATTGTAATTCCAATGGCAAGCCCTGCAATTATGACCGGTTTAATACTCGCTGTTGCGCGCGCCGCAGGTGAAGTTGCACCATTAATGCTGGTGGGTGTGGTAAAAATGGCACCTACATTGCCACTTGATGGTAACTTTCCATATTTTCACTTAGATAGAAAGTTCATGCATTTAGGGTTTCATATTTACGATGTTGGCTTTCAAAGTCCAAATGTTGAAGCAGCGCGACCACTGGTATATGCAACTGCATTTTTATTGGTGTCGGTAATTATAACGCTCAACATAACGGCCATTGGTATACGTAACCATTTACGTGAAAAATTCAGATCGCTTGAACACTAATTAGTAAAGATTTTATAGGTAATAAACATGATTACAGTCGCTACACAAGTAAACCAAGCAAATTTGGGCATGAAGTTAGATTTAGATAATTTAACCGATGAGCAAAAAGCGCTAGAAATTAAAGACCTTGATCTTTACTACGGTGATAAACAAGCGCTTAGTAAAGTGAACATGAGCATCCCAAAAGGCCAAGTAACGGCGTTCATTGGTCCATCGGGTTGTGGTAAATCAACGTTACTGCGTTGTATCAACCGTATGAATGACCTTGTTGATATTTGTCGCATTGAGGGTGAAATATTACTGCATGGACAAAATATTTACGATAAAAGCGTTGATGTTGCTGCGCTTCGCCGTAATGTGGGCATGGTGTTTCAACGCCCTAATCCGTTTCCTAAATCAATTTATGAGAATGTGGTTTATGGTCTACGCTTACAAGGTATTAAAGAAAAGCGCAAACTAGATGAAGTGGTAGAGCAATCACTTCGTGGCGCAGCCCTGTGGGATGAAGTAAAAGATAGATTACACGATAGTGCATTTGGTTTATCGGGTGGTCAGCAACAGCGTTTAGTTATTGCTCGCTCAATTGCGATTGAGCCAGAAGTCCTTTTATTGGATGAGCCGACATCGGCACTCGACCCAATTTCTACTTTGGTAATCGAAGAGCTAATAAACGATTTAAAAAACAAATTTACCGTTGTTATTGTTACACATAACATGCAACAAGCAGCGCGAGTATCTGATCAAACCGCCTTTATGTACATGGGTGAATTAATTGAATACTCAGATACAAATACCTTATTCACAACACCAACGAAGAAAAAGACCGAAGATTATATTACCGGTCGTTACGGTTAATTAGCCTATTACAGCGTGTTGTATAAGATCAAAAGAGAAGGTAATTATGGAACATAACATTAATAAACACATTTCTGGGCGCTTTAACCAAGAACTAGAAAATGTGCGTAATCACGTATTAAGCATGGGTGGCTTAGTTGAGCAACAATTAAGCAGTGCACTTGATGCGGTTAGTCGAAACGATGCAGAGCTTGCGCAAAAAGTCCGTGAAAATGACTATAAAGTAAATGCTATGGAAGTGAACATTGATGAAGAATGTACACGAATTATCGCTCGTCGCCAGCCTGCGGCTAGCGACTTACGTTTAGTAATCGCCATAGCGAAAACAATTGCTGATTTAGAGCGCATTGGTGATGAAGCAAAGCGAATCGCAAAAGTTGCTCTTGATTCATTTACCAAAGATCAACAAGATCTACTCGTAAATATTGAAAACATGGGCCGCCAAGTTTTAAAAATGTTGCATGATGTACTTGATGCATTTGCCCGTATGGATGTGCAACGAGCATTTCAGGTTCACAAGGAAGATGCCAAGGTAGATCGAGAGTATGAAGCCATTACACGTCAAATTATGACTTATATGATGGAAGACCCTCGTTCAATCCCAAAAATTATGGACTTAGTTTGGTCTGTTCGTTCGTTAGAGCGTATTGGCGACCGTTGTCAAAATATTGCTGAATACATTATTTATTTTGTAAACGGTAAAGATATTCGTCATACATCTCAAGAAGATATAGAAAAATCATTATAAATTTAACTATTTCATTCTTTTGTATTAAAGCGACCTTGTGTCGCTTTGTGCGTTGCAAGAGCAAGTGAAGCAATAAAAAGCGTTCACAATCGTTGTTAATGCTGTAAAATTCATGCTGCAAAGCATATCAATTTGATTAAAGGGTCAGTTATGCCTACAAACGCGTTTTTAGGAGTATTTGCAAAATCTCCTATCAAGCCAATGGAAGAACACATAAAGAAAGTTCATCAAGCAAGTAAAGCTTTGATACCTTTCTTTAATCACGTATTTAAAGAAGAGTGGGTACAAGCTGAAGAGCTTCGCATCACGATTCGTAATTTAGAGCGTGAAGCCGATGATATGAAAAGAGATATACGTTTACAGTTACCGCGCGGTTTATTCATGCCGGTAGAGCGTACAGATCTGCTCGAATTAGTAACCCAACAAGATAAAATTGCAAATAAAGCAAAAGACATTGCTGGACGTGTGATTGGTCGTGAAATGACCATTCCAAAAGTTATGCAAGTTGATTTCTTGGCTTATTTAACTCGTTGTGTTGATGCGACAAAACAAGCATCTAAAGCAATTAACGAATTAGAAGAGCTGCTAGAAACAGGCTTTAAAGGTCGTGAAGTGACCTTAGTAGAAAAAATGCTAGTTGAATTGGATGCAATAGAACAAGACACGGACGACATGCAAATAAAAGTACGCCGCCAACTACGAGATGTAGAAGGTGAGTTAAATCCAATTGATGTGATGTTTTTATACAAAATCATTGAATGGGTTGGCGAGCTTGCAGATATTGCAGAGCGCGTAGGATCACGTCTTGAGCTGATGTTAGCTCGTTAATTTAAAATCAGTTCAAACACGAAAGATTAAGGTTTTACAATGGATATCATTGCATCTTACGGCACGGTATTAATTTTAATTGCCGCAGCAGTCGGCTTTTTTATGGCTTATGGTATTGGCGCGAATGACGTAGCTAACGCCATGGGTACTTCTGTAGGTTCAAAAGCATTAACAATCAAACAGGCTATTTTTATAGCAATGATTTTTGAATTTGCAGGTGCTTATTTAGCTGGTGGTGAGGTTACATCAACAATTCGTAAAGGAATTATTGATGCGGCACCATTTGCAGATATTCCAGAACTTATGGTTCTGGGTATGATTGCTTCTTTATTTGCAGCCGGAACATGGCTATTAATGGCTTCGTTTCTAGGTTGGCCAGTATCAACGACTCACTCAATCATTGGTGCAATCATTGGTTTTGCATTAGTTGCAGTAGGCACTGAGGCAATTCAATGGGATAAAGTAGGTGGTATTGTAGGTAGTTGGATTATAACGCCCGCTATATCTGGTTTTATTGCATACTTAATATTTATGAGTGCGCAAAAGCTTATTTTTGATACAGACGCTCCACTTAAAAATGCAAAGCGTTATGTACCGCTTTATATGGGCCTAGCAGGCTTTATTATGGCCTTAGTTACAATTAAAAAAGGCTTAAAACATGTTGGTGTTAATCTAGGTTCTGTTGAGGGTTATGCACTTTCAATCGCTGTTGCAGTGGTTGTAGCAATTATTGGTAAAATTGCTATTTCTCGCTTAAACATTGATCCTAAAGCCGATAAGCAAATGCAGTTCAACAATGTTGAAAAAGTATTTGCAGTATTAATGGTACTAACAGCCTGTTGTATGGCGTTTGCTCATGGCTCTAATGACGTTGCTAATGCTATTGGTCCACTAGCTGCTGTTGTAAACATTGTTGAAAACAATGGTGAAATTGCTAAGAAAGCCGCTATTGCTTGGTGGATTCTACCGCTTGGTGGTTTTGGTATTGTGGCAGGTCTTGCTATTTTAGGTAAAAAAGTAATTAAAACGATTGGTGAAGGCATTACACATTTAACACCTAGCCGTGGTTTTGCTGCTGAATTAGCTGCCGCTTCAACGGTTGTTATTGCATCAGGCACAGGTATGCCAATCTCTACTACACAAACCTTAGTGGGTGCGGTATTAGGTGTAGGTATGGCGCGTGGTATTGGTGCTCTTAATATGAGTGTTATCAGAAACATTGTAGTTTCTTGGGTAATTACGTTGCCAGTTGGTGCTGCCCTTGCTATTGTTATTTTCTACGTACTAAGAACCGCATTTGGGGTTTAACAAAAAAGTACTCAAAGACTTTTAGCTTGAAAAGATCTCAATGCCCTAGGTGTTGGGGTCTTTTTATTTGTGGAAAGAAAAATGACGAATCTCCCAAGTATTAAACAGTTACAGTATTTGTTGGCTGTTCACCAGTATCAGCATTTTGGCCGTGCAGCGAGTGCGTGCTTTATAGGGCAATCAACTTTAAGCAGTGCGATTCAAAACCTTGAGGAAACACTTGGTTGTCAGCTCATTGAGCGAGAAAATCGTAGCCTTATGTTTACCAGCATTGGTGAGGAAGTAGTAGAACGTGCACGTAGGATTATTAACGACACAATTAGTTTAAAAGAGCTTACTAAAAGCTTTTTAACACCACTGCATGGTAAATTAACCGTTGGTGTAATACCGACTATCGCCAGCTTTATTGCGGCTCCGCTCTATCACTTTTGTAAAGAAACTTTTGGTGATTTAGAACTGGTATTAATAGAGGATACGAGTGATAAGTTACTCGATAAGCTCGAGCATGGACATATTGATTTAGCATTACTGGCTTTGCCATATGAAACCGACAAGTTTCACACTCAAGTGCTTGCTAAAGATCATTTTAGTTTGGTGCATCATAAAGATTACACACCAGCAAAGGGCGTGGAGGATTTTAATTTACTGCCGGATGCAAGTGTATTTTTACTCGAACGAGAGCACTGTATGACAGGGCATGCGCTCAGTGCGTGTCATTTAAATCGTGCTAGCTGTATTAACCCCTTTGAAGCGGCGAGTTTGCATACATTGCTTAGTATGGTTGAGCATCAGCTTGGTGTGACTTTTTTACCGCAAATGGCGATTAATGCCGGTATTTTGGATAATAAAAACATGATTGCGACCCCTTCGCAAAATGATGCATATAGGGATGTTGGTATATTGTGGCGTAAGACAACTGGGCGTATTCGTGATTTTAAATTGTTTAGCCAGCAACTTGAATCATTCTTAAAGTATCAATGCAGCTTAGATTTTATTAAAAAATAAAGCAGCTACAAAGGCTGCTTTTGATCATGTTTATGACCTTCGAAAGGTTCTAGTTCAGGTAAAAATAATAGGTAAATCCATACGACTAGGTTAAAGTAGGGCACACATCCTAAGACAGTAAATACCTTAACAGGATAGCCTTTAATCGTTGCATATCGATAACATTGATATGCAATAACAAAGTGTATAGCTAATAACAAAGTAACTAATTGCATCATACCTTTCTCCTTAAGATCCTAAGTAGCATCAAACTTAACTACAAAAGCCAGTTATGTACCACTAAGTGGTAATGTCATGTTTTTCAAGTGTAATCCATTAAACAGCATGACATTCTCTGGGTTGTGAGTAGAGTATAGGCAATAAAGACAATAATGACAGCAATAAAATGCTTAAAATTGTTTAATTTTACGGATTATTAGCTAGGTGATTGTTGATAAAAAACTTTATTACTTAAAATATTTTCAAGCTCACCTTTAACTTTTTCGATGGGCATTGGACGAGCTATAAAGTAGCCTTGGCCATAATCTACGCCAATCTCTTTTAGTGCATAAAAGATCTCTTTATTTTCAACATATTCAGCTACAGAGAGTTTGTCGAGAGAGCTACTTATGTCATTGATTGCTTTTACTAGAGCTAAATCAATAGGATCATTTAGCATATCACGTACAAAGGAGCCATCAATTTTAACATGCTGTGCGGGAAGTTGTTTTAGATAGTTAAACGTACTAAAGCCAGTACCAAAATCATCTATTGAAAAGTGGCAGCCTAGGTTATTCAGCTTTTCGATCATTTTACGCGTTGCTTTTAAATTATTTATACTTGCTGACTCAGTAATCTCAAAAATAATACGGGTAGGAGATACTTGGTACTTTTCTAAATTTGATTCAATAAGCGGTAATAATCGTTCATCTAAAAAAGACTGAGCAGATAAGTTAATAGCAACTTGCTTTAATTCTGGATGTTTCGCAACGCAAGAAACGGTGTTACGTATAACGCATTGATCCATCAAAAAAGTATCGTTTAGCATTTCAAGAGAAGGAATAAATTGGTCAGGATATACGAGTTTATTATTGAGTTTTAAGCGCAGTAGAACTTCAAAATAGGCTACTTTATTCTCTTTAAAGTCCCATATAGGCTGATAGTGAAGCTCTATATTATTTTGCTGTAATGCTTGGCGAATTTCATGGCCCCACTCTAAACCTGTTTGTAATGTATTGTTTTGCTTATCTTCTTTTGAATAGCAGTGAACTAAGTTACGACCTAAGTTTTTAGCAATATATAAAGCAATGTCGGCTTGTTTTAAACACTCATTAGGATCACAATTTTTTGATGTTATTTGAGCTAAACCAATAGAGCAACTTATAGTATAAACTTGGTCGCCAGACATAAATGCATGTTTTTCTATTGCACTGCACACTCCCTCTGCTACTAAGTGAGCCTCAAGCAAGTTCATATTTGTTAGTATTACGGCAAATTCATCGCCACCAATACGACAAACTAAATGATCACCACCAATATTATCTTTAAAAAGCTCAGCGACTTCTTTTAAAACAACATCGCCTTGATGATGCCCTTTGCTGTCGTTTATTATTTTGAAATGGTCAAGATCAATATAGATCAATGCGTGTTCAATATTAGTATGAGTCTTATCAGGCAAGCAAATTTGGTTAAGTTGTTGATCAAAATAATAGCGATTGTGCAGTCCCGTTAATGTGTCGTGTAATGCTAAATGACGCAGCTGTAATTCTGCTTGTTTTCGTTCATGGATATTATCGATTGTTGCAGTAATTGTCGCATTATTACGACTATTTTTAATCAGCTGAAGCCTGCATTCAACCCAAATTTCATTCCCATTTTTATGATTTATTTTTATTTCAATTTGTTGTTGCTGATCACCGCCATGGAGAATATTGCTTACTGTATTTTGTAGTTTTTGCTGGCATTCATTGGTACAAAAATCAGTGAGTGAGCGTTGCAGTGAATACTTCACGCCAAAGCCACTGAGAGTCTCCCATGCTGGGTTAATGAAGCGAATAAGGCCTTGTTGATCTAGTTCAAGGACAACCGTATTTAAATGCAATAAAATACGTTGATGAGCTGAAAATAACTCTTTGTATTTTACTTCACTCAAACTTAATTGCTCAACTTTGTTGGCAAACTCAGCGTAACTCACCATAAAATCTTCTCGGCGTGCTGCGTGATCACATACTTTGTTCAAAAATGAAGGGTCGTAGGGGGCGCGGATAAAATCGGTAACGCCTGACAGCAAAAGCTGTTCTGCATAGTCAGCATCTGCGTTATCTATAATCGTTACAATCGCTTGCTTAGGGTTATGCTGTAAAATATCTTCTACTAATATGCTTGATATTTCAGCCCTGTTTGCTGTTGCATCGAGTAACACAATTGAAAACTGCTGCTGATAATAAGCACTAAGCGCCTCTTTACTTGTGGTTACATGAGTAATTGCAAAGTTTAGTTTGAGTTGTTCGCTAATATCATTGGCTTTACTTTGCTGAGGTTCTAATAGTAATAGATTTAGGCGGCTGCTTTTTTCTAAGTGTGTTGAAAGCACATTAGCCAAAACTTGTGGCAACATATCTTGATGCTCAAAAGGCAGTACCGCATCAATACCATAGCTACGGGCGGTCGTTTCGGCTATTCGCTCACAGTAAATAGGGGGAGTGAGTAATATAGGTGTGTTTTTTGTGGTTTTTAATAAACCAGAACGGATCATTCGAGAAAAACGCCAGCCATCAATTTTACCTACATTCAGTCCTGTAATAATAATATCTACAGGTTGTTGCTTTAAGATTTTTAAGGCTTCCTGACTGTCTTGGACTTCAATAAAAGTAAACACATTTAAGCTATCTAAAGTGGCACGAATAGTGCGGCGCTCAGCACTACTTGCATTTAATATTAGCAACTTAAGCCGTTTTGCCACGTATTATTACCCCTACAAAAACTTATAATTATTTAACCGAGTTAGAGTAATGACATTTCTTTACAAGAACAAGAAGATTTGACTCTAAGTATAGACACTATTGGATTTTTGAGGTTGAAATTACACATTTCCCTTGTTTTTATACACAGTAGATCATTATAGACGCAGGCGCATGTGTGAGTGCACATAATTACAAATGTTACAGAGTGATTAGAACATATTTAGTTTAAACAGCGTCTAACTACAAAATAGTAGCCGCAGCTATTGCCAAATACCTTTAAATCCACCGAAATTAGGCTGATTTCTTGAGCTTAATACACGATAGATATACACTTGGCGCGATTTTAAATGATGTGGATAACCAATTATGCGCGTGGCTGACTTTAGCTTTGACTTACCTGATGAATTAATTGCTCGCTTTCCTAAAACGGATCGAACGAGTAGCCGCTTACTCAAGCTTGATGGCCCAAGTGGCGAGATTGAGCACAAGGTTTTTAGTGACATACTTGAATTAGTTCATGAAAATGACTTATTAGTTTTTAATAACACCAGAGTGATCCCTGCGCGTATGTTTGGCCAAAAAGCATCGGGTGGTAAAGTTGAGGTTTTAGTAGAGCGTGTACTTGATGAGCATCGCGTGTTGGCGCATGTTAGAGCAAGTAAGTCATTAAAGCCTGGTAACGAAGTGATCCTCGAAGGTAAAGCTAAAGCAATAATGGTGGCGCGTCACGACACCTTATTCGAACTTGAATTTGATCATAGCCAAAATGTGCTCGATATATTAAATGACATTGGGCATATGCCATTACCACCTTATATTGATCGCCCTGATAATGAAGCCGACCGCGAGCGCTATCAAACGGTTTACGGTGAAAAACCAGGTGCTGTTGCAGCGCCCACAGCAGGTTTGCATTTTGATAAGCAACTAATGGCTGCGCTTAAAGAAAAAGGCGTAAAAATGGCATTTGTTACCTTGCATGTTGGCGCGGGGACATTTCAGCCCGTGCGTGTAGAGACGATTGACGAACATGTAATGCACTCAGAATACATTGAAGTACCACAAGATGTTGTAGACGCCGTTGCACAAACTAAAGCAAACGGTGGGCGAGTGATCGCTGTTGGTACAACGTCAATGCGTTCACTCGAATCTGCTGCAAAAATACATGGTGGCAAGCTCGATACTTACTTTGGCGATACCGATATATTTATTTATCCGGGTTATCAGTTTAACGTAGTGGATGCCATGGTTACTAATTTCCACCTACCAGAATCAACGCTTATTATGTTAGTGAGTGCCTTTAGCGGCCAAGAGAACATAATGGGGGCTTATAACACCGCAATTGAACAACAATATCGCTTTTTTAGTTACGGTGATGCGATGTTTTTAACACGTAAATATTAAATTTTTAGTAAAAATAACTACAAACCCCAACACATTGTTGGGGTTTGTGTTTACGATAGTAAATCAGCATCGAATTTACCGTAGCTAATAGTATTAACTTAGCAAAAAGGGTAGAATCGAGCGGTTAAATTATAGCTTGTTGGACTGTTTTTCTGACATTGAGGATGATATGAAATTTGAATTAGACCGTACAGACGGAAAAGCGCGCCGTGGCCGCTTGATTTTTGACCGTGGTGTAATAGAAACACCCGCGTTTATGCCTGTAGGTACCTACGGTACTGTTAAAGGTATGACGCCGGATGAAGTAAAAGCAACGGGCGCACAAATTTGCTTAGGGAATACTTTTCACCTAATGCTTCGCCCAGGTACTGAAATCATCAAACAACACGGTGATTTACATGACTTTATGAATTGGGACTTCCCAATTCTAACTGACTCGGGCGGTTTTCAAGTATTCAGCCTTGGTGCTATGCGTAAAATTACCGAAGAAGGGGTGCTGTTTAGTTCACCTGTTAACGGTGAAAAAATTATGATGTCGCCAGAAAAATCAATGGAAGTACAGCGTGATTTAGGATCTGATATTGTCATGATATTTGACGAATGTACGCCGTATCCTGCGACTGAAAAAGAAGCTAAAGACTCTATGGAGTTATCGCTTCGTTGGGCTAAGCGTTCAAAAGAAGGGCATGGCGACAATCCATCTGCGTTATTTGGTATTATTCAAGGTGGTATGTACCCAGAATTACGTGCACAATCACAAACCGGTCTTGAAGAAATTGGTTTTGATGGTTATGCATTAGGTGGCCTATCTGTAGGTGAACCTAAAAACGAAATGATGAATATTCTTGATCATTGTGCGTTTAAAATGCCAGAAGACAAACCTCGTTATTTAATGGGGGTTGGCAAACCTGAAGATTTAGTTGAGTCAGTGCGTCGTGGTATTGATATGTTTGATTGTGTTATGCCAACGCGTAATGCGCGTAACGGTCATTTATTTATTACCACGGGCGTTGTTAAAATTCGTAACGCTGTGCATAAAACAGACACCGGACCATTAGATCCAGAGTGTGATTGCCATACCTGTGGAAACTATTCGCGTGCCTACTTACATCACCTTGATAAGTGTAATGAAATTTTAGGTGCTCGACTAAATACAATTCATAACTTACGTTACTATCAACGTGTTATGGAAGGTTTACGTAACGCGATCAGCGAAGGTAAATTAGAAGAATTTGTACAAGATTTTTATGCTCGCCGAGGCCAAGAAGTGCCAGAGCTGGCTGATATAAAAAATTAAACTTTAAAATTATAGAGGAAGTATCATGAGTTTATTTATTTCAAATGCACAAGCAAGTACTGGCGCAGCAGCAGCCGGCGGCGGAACTATGCAAATGCTAATTATGTTAGCTATTTTTGGTTTAGTTTTTTACTTTTTGATTTATCGTCCACAAGCGAACCGTGTTAAAGAGCACAAAAGCTTGATGAATGCGATGGCAAAAGGTGATGAAGTGCTAACCCAAGGTGGCTTGGTCGGTAAAATCGTTAAGATTTCTGAAGATAAAGATTTCATCGTTATCTCTTTAAATGAACAAGCAGAAGTAACAGTACAAAAATCGTCTGTATCTGCAGTATTGCCAAAAGGCACAATGAAGTCACTATAAAAATAATAAGGACGACCCCGTGTTAAACAAGTTTCCAGTTTGGAAGTATTTACTTGTTTTAGCTGTGGTAGCCATTGGCCTTTTATATGCCTCTCCAAACTTGTATGGTCGCGATCCGGCTATACAAGTTTCAGGTGCTAAAGGCGCTGATGTCGATCTCAGTGTTGTAGACAAAGTAAACGCAATCTTAAAAAAACATAATGTAACCGCTAAATCGACAATACTTGAAGATGGGCAAATTTTAGTTCGTTTAAAAAATGTTGAAGAACAGCTAAAAGCGCAAGATTTACTGCGTGACTCGTTAAGCGATGATTATATTTCTGCTATTAATATGGCACCTGCTCAACCAGCTTGGTTAAAAGCGGTTGGTGGTAACCCAATGAAGCTAGGTCTTGATTTAAGTGGTGGTGTACATTTCACCATGGAAATCGATATGGCAACAGCGGTTGATAACCAACTTGAGCAAATGGAACAAGATTTTCGTAGTGACCTGCGCGAAGAAAAATTACGTTACCGCAGTGTTCGCCGTGTAGCTGGCTCTGAGCGTATGCGTGTAGAAATGCGTACCGAGGCCGATAAAGAAGCAGCAGAAAACTTCTTGGAGACTCGCTACCCACTAAACGTTTATATTGATGATAGCAGCAACGATAACGCGTTTTTTGCGACAATGAGTGAGCAAAAACTCAAAGAAATTCGTGATTACGCTATTAAGCAAAATGAAACGATTATTCGTAACCGTATCAACCAAATTGGTGTTGCAGAACCAAACGTACAGCGCCAAGGTGCTGAGCGTATCATTGTTCAACTGCCAGGTATTCAAGATACAGCCCGCGCTAAAGAAATTTTAGGTGCGACGGCAACGCTCGAATTTCGTGAAGTAGACGAAAACGCAGATGTGAGCGCGGCTGCTCAAGGTCGTATTCCGCCAGGTACTGAAATGATCATGAGTCGTGACGGTTACCCTGTTGTACTTAAAAAACGCATTATCCTAGAAGGCAGCCATATTACTGGTGCGCAATCTGGCGCAGATGAATATCAACGTCCACAAGTAAGCATTTCGCTAGATAGCAAAGGTGGGGCAAAAATGAATGCCTTTACCAAACGCGCTATTGGTAAGCGTATGGCAACGGTATTTATTGAATACAAACCATCAGGTAAAAAAGATGCAGACGGTAAAGCACTTCCACCTATTAAGGTAGAAGAAGTAATAAACGTAGCAACAATTCAAGCTCGCCTTGATCGCTCGTTCCGTATTACGGGTATTGATAACCCTGCTGAAGCGCATAACTTAAGTTTACTACTTCGTGCTGGTGCGCTTGTAGCGCCAATTCAAATTGTTGAAGAACGCACGGTAGGACCAAGCTTAGGCCAAGAAAACATTGAAGCAGGTATGACTGCGGTTGCACTTGGTTTTGCGTTTGTACTGGTGTTTATGCTTGTGTACTACAAAGGCTTTGGTATGGTGGCAAACCTTGCACTTGCGGCTAACTTAGTACTGATTGTAGGTGTTATGTCGTTAATTCCAGGTGCTACGCTTACTTTGCCAGGTATTGCCGGTATTGTACTAACAGTTGGTATGGCTGTTGATGCTAACGTGCTTATTTTTGAACGCATTCGTGAAGAGCTGGCCGATGGCCGCAGCCCTCAACAGGCGATTCATTTTGGTTACGATAGTGCCTTTAGCACTATTTTTGATGCCAACATCACTACATTAATCGCTGCCATTATATTGTTCGCAGTAGGCACCGGCCCAATAGCAGGCTTTGCGGTTACACTTGCGATTGGTATTTTAACTTCAATGTTTACAGCTATTGTTGGTACCCGTGCGGTAATCAACTTATTTGTTGGCGGTAAACGCATTGAAAAACTTTCTATTTAAGGAGCAGACATGCAAATTTTAAGTTTGGGTAGTAGAACCCTTCGTTTCATGTCTCTTCGAAAAGTGGCTATGGGCTTTTCGACGTTATTAATTTTAGCGTCGTTTGCATCAATTTTTGTTAAAGGCTTAAACTTTGGTTTAGATTTTACCGGCGGTACTGCGGTAGAAGTTGGTTTTTCACAGCCAGCTGATCTTAAAAAAGTACGTGATGCGCTAGCTGATAACGGTTTTGCTGATGCATCGGTACAACTGTTTGGTTCAAGCCAAGAGATTCTGGTTCGATTAGCACCACGCGGCAGTGATGTAAAAGCGGAAGTAATTGGTAACCAAGTAATCGACGCACTTAAAAAAGCAGACGACAGCGTAGTAATGCGCCGTATTGAGTTTGTTGGCCCAAGTGTAGGTGAAGACTTAAAAGAGCAGGGTGGCCTGGCCATGTTAACTGCGCTTATTTGTATCTTGATCTATGTTGCATTTCGCTTTGAATGGCGCTTTGCTGTTGGTGCGGTAGGTGCACTATTACATGATGTTATTATTACTGTAGGTTTGTTTTCTATATTAGGTTTAGAGTTTGATTTAACTATATTAGCGGCAATCCTTGCGGTAATTGGTTATTCACTTAACGATACTATTGTTGTATCGGACCGTATTCGTGAAAACTTCCGTAAAGTACGCATCGACGATACAGCTGAAATTATTGATATTTCACTTACGCAAACACTTAACCGTACGCTTGTAACATCAATCACCACTATTTTAGTATTGATTGCCTTGTTTGCGTGGGGCGGGCAAACTATCCACGGTTTTGCAACTGCATTACTGTTTGGTGTGTTTATTGGTACTTATTCTTCAATTTATGTTGCCAGCTCTATTGCCCTTGCAATGGGTGTAAGCAAAGAAGATTTAATACCAGAAGTAATTGAAAAAGAAGGCGCAGACCAAGACGCTATGCCGTAATGGATTTGTAACTGCTTTATAAAAAAAACCGCTCCTTTAGCGGTTTTTTATTATCTGTTGTTTGGCTATTTGCCATATAACGGTCATACAGGATTGTTACTTTGTCGCTCTTATCATAATTATAATTGGGCCTAGCAGTGACTGTGCAACGTAAAGTTTTAGAATATATTTTAGATAACGGTGAAATAACCACATTATTCCAACCTATTTTTGATATATCTAATCAAACTATTTTAGGCTACGAAGCCCTTAGTCGAGGGCCTAAAAATAGTCCTTTAGAGATGCCAAATAAGCTCTTTGCAGTTGCTCACGAACATGGACTGATTTCTGAACTTGAATTGCTATGCCGCTCCAAAGCAATCGAAAATTTTGTAAAGTTGGCCCTGCAAGGAAAACTGTTTTTGAATGTAAGCCCTAAAATTTTACTCGATCCGTGCCACCCCAAAGGAGAAACCCTGCACTTAATAGAACAATTTGGTTTAGCGGCCAATCGCGTAGTGATAGAGGTGACGGAGCAAGAAAAAGTAGACGACGGTTTCCTGTTGTTAAAAACTATCGCGCATTATCGAGAGCTGGGTTTTACCATAGCGATAGACGATCTGGGAGCTGGCTATTCAGGGCTAAAGCAGTGGTCAGAGCTACAGCCCAACTATGTAAAAATAGATCGTTACTTTATAGATTACTGCGATCAAAGTGAGGTTAAAAAAGAGTTTTTAAAATCAATTACCGTGCTGGCTAGAGCAACTAACACCTCTGTGATTGCGGAGGGGATTGAGCGTCCTGAAGAGTTGGCATTAGTCGAGGGTTTAGGTATTAAAAATGTACAAGGTTTTTTACTCGAAAAGCCAAGTCAGCAACCAAGTTACGATTTTAGATCAGAACAAATACAAGCCCTTACACTAAAGGAAAAAGATCAATTTGATCAATCTATGGCAATAGGATTGCTAAACCTCACACAAGCTCAAATTGGCAGTGAAACACGCTGTAAAGATGCTCATAAGCTATTTGAACAGGATAAATCGATTATTAGTATCGCGGTATTAAACCAGCAAAGTCAGCCTGTGGGGCTACTACACAAAGATCAACTAACCGAAGTGTTTGCGGCACCTTATGGCCATGCGCTTTACGATAAGCGCCCAGTGACAGCGTTAATGGATAAGCATCCATTGGTTGTCGACGAAAATCAAAAACTAGATACGGTGAGCCAGCAAATAACGGAGCAAGATTTTGATATTCGTCGTCATATTGTGATTACACGCAATAATAAGTATTTGGGATTAGCGCCACTTAGAGATATTTTAAAACATATAACAGAAGAAAAAATTCGTCACGCCCAGCATGCTAACCCGTTAACGATGTTACCTGGCAATGTGGCAATAAATGAAACAATCGAGCAGAGATTGCGAAACAGAGATAAGTTTTCTCTAGCTTACATTGACTTAAACCATTTTAAGCAATTTAATGATTTATATGGCTATGCCAGTGGCGACAGTGTGATCAAGCTGTTAGCGGATGTAACCGTGCAAGCTTGCGCAAACAGTGCTAACTTTGTAGGACATATTGGCGGCGACGACTTTATGGTTGTGTTTGATCAAACCGACGCGGTCGCTATTTGTAATACTATTATTGAACAATTTGAACTGCAGTCGAGAGTGTTCTTTACACCAGAGCATATAAACAATAAAGGGTACTGGGCAACAAATCGCGAAGGCGAAAAGCAATTTGTACCTTTACTTACTTTATCGATAGGCTTAGTGGAACCTGATTTACAGCAGTGTAAAAATAGTCATCAAGTCGCTGCATTAGCAACGGATGCTAAAAAAGAAGCCAAACGATATCGCCATAGCTATCTTTTTATATGTAAACGCAGAAGGCCAGCCCCCGCAGTAGTGCGCTTAACAACTAATAAAAGGGCGATTTAAAACCATAGGTGATAACTAAAATGATAACTATGTTGCCATTGAAGTATTTAATTAGTGCGATAAGTTTATTTGCGTGTAGCGCGATAGCAAACGAGGTTAATATCGTACATATTGCACAAGAGCAGCGCGTACAATATGCCCGTGATGACTACCTCAATGAACTACTTGCAAAAGCGCTTATTAGCGCACAATACCCTGCTGACATTCGCGCTGTACTCATTCACCCACACCAGCAACGGACTTTAATTGCGCTTGATACAAAAAGCCTGGATTTATATTGGAGTATGAGTAGTCCTGAGCGAGAATCATTAGCCATAGCGATTAAAATACCCTTATTTAAAGGCTACATAGGCAAAAGAGCATTATTGACCAGTAAAGATAGCTTAACTAGGTTTAAAGGTATTAATACCATAGAGCAGCTTAGTAAGCTTTCTGCTGTGCAAGGGCATGATTGGCCTGATACCAAAATAATGGCTTTTAATGGCCTGCATGTAAGGCCACTTGCAAATTATCAAGCGATGTTTACATTAACCAGCAGAGGGCGTATCGATTATTTTCCGCGTTCATTTATAGAAGTTAATTCAGAGTTAGAGGCAAATAAGCAAAGCAACTTGATGATAGTACCTAATTTATATATTAGTTATCCAACGGGGTTTTATTACTTTGTGTCAAAGCGTAAACCAAAGCTTGCAGAGGCAATTGAAAAAGGATTAAAAATAATGCAAGAAAATGGAGAGTTTGATGCGTTGTTTAATGAGTACTTTGCCAAAGAGATAAATAACTTGCCTTACAGTAAAGCTGATACTGTTGAAATTAAACTCGACAACCCTTATTTTTAGGCACAAAAAAAGGAGCCCAAGCTCCTTTTTAGCATGCTATTAAACGCATTAAATTAGCGAAGTAACGACTCAGTTAATACTGGACGAATTTCACGAATAATTGCTTGAGTCAGTTTTGGTGAACCACAAATGATATTGCCACTGTGGTTATAGTTATTGCCACCAGCGAAATCTACAACCATACCGCCCGCCTCTTTAACCATTAGTTCGCCCGCAGCAGAGTTCCACGGTTTTAAACCAATTTCAAAAAATCCATCAACACGACCCGCTGCAACATATGCCATATCTAAAGCAGAACAACCCGCACGACGAATGTCTGCAGTGTGCACAAATAATGCTTTAAACGCTTCGGTGTATGCATCCATGTGGTTTTTGTTTTTGAAAGGGAAACCAGTCGCGAGTACAGTGCCTGCAAGAACCGTTGTTTTGCTAACACGTAAGCGTTTGCTATTAAGTTGAGTACCTTGGCCGCGAGATGCAGTGAAAAGTTCACCACGAATTGGATCATAAATAACAGCTTGGTCCAAACGACCTTTAACTTTAAGTGCGATAGAAACCGCATAATGAGGGATGCCTTTGATGAAATTAGTTGTTCCATCGATAGGATCTACAATCCATTGGTAATCATCATCCTTGCCTTTATGCTCACCTAATTCTTCACCAACAATAGAGTGAGTAGGGTAAGACTGTAAAATAGTGTCACGAATTACGGCTTCGGCTTCTTTATCAATGTTAGTTACTAAGTCGTTAGCGCCTTTTTGTTGCACTTCAACTTTTGATAAATCTTCACTTGCGCGAAGTAAAATTTTGCCTGCGTTGCGCGCAGCGCGAACCGCAATGTTTAACATTGGATGCATGGAGTTACCTTTGGGTTGTAAAAGAACGTTTATATATTTCAGCCGGCGTATTTTAGCGACTTTTGACATAAAGTAAACAATAAACCCCAAATACTTATGTTTGTTTTTTATACAACATTGAAAGTTTAGTGTATTTATTAAAATATTTAGAGGGGATGCTGCTTTTAAAATAAAAAACTAAAAATAACACTTTACCTAAAGTTAGCTTGAGGTTTTATCGTGTGCCTAAATTAATAAACAGGAACACATTATGTATTTAGAGCACGTTAATTTAGTCGCTAATAATATTGAGAGCATGCTTAAATTTTATCAAGCCGTCTTTCCGAATTGGTCAATTAGAAGTGAAGGCGAGGGTACTTGGTATGGAAAGCCCAGACGCTGGGTACACTTTGGCGATGACACCCATTACATAGCAATAAGCGATCATGGTGAAGGTGAAAACAGAAACCTATCGGGTCATCAGGTGGGTTTTGCGCACTTTGCTTATGTAACTAATAACCTAGATGAGGTAATAATACGTTTAAATAAAGCAGGCTTTGTAATAAGTAAGGATGGCAGTGACAACCCATTTAGAAAAAACGTCTACTTTGTTGATCCGGCGGGTTTTGAAGTAGAGTTTGTCGAGTATTTAAGTGATATCCCCAGTGAAAGAAATAATGATTTGTAGCTTTATACTAAGCACCGTAAATTACGGTGCTTAAACATACTCAATATTATTGACGATTATTACCAGCTCCCAGCTGGGTTTTTAGCTCATTAGCAAAACTTATAAATTTTTCTTTTATGGTGCGTTTAATTTTTACTTCAACAGAGCCTAACACTGCTCTTCCTTCAATATGAATAGTGGGTCCTTGGCGCTTATTGAGCGATATCGATTTATTTTCAAGGCTACTTAAAATACAAAACATTTTAGACACTACGTTTACATGCTCCGGTACGTAAATTTCATCGCTGCCAAAAATACAATTAACGTGAATAGTCACATTTTGATGAGCAAAAATAGCGTCAGTAAAATCAAGTACCACCGAACCCATAAAATTGCTTAGATAAATATTTTTTGGCACAACCCATTGGCCACTTCGCTCGTTAGAGCCCAAGATGCTGCGTAGCGTAAAGTCATCATCACTGTTTTGCTGTGCACTGTAGTGTGGTGTGAACTGCGATTGTTTTTCGGCTTTGTATTGCTGATCGGTATTAAGTGTTAAATCTTCTACTAAGGCGAGTAGGGCTTCGTTATTAGATGCATCCATCGCTTTATCTAAGCGCCTTTCAAATGCATCAACAGAAATAATTCCATGACTGTAATTATAAATTAATTGATCAATGACTTGTTCGCGCACTTGCTCTATTGGACGGTCTTCAACTTTTACAGACATGGGCATTCCTTATTATATTCGCTATTGATGCTGCTCTTGTTAGTTTGATTGCAAATCACATACCACTTATAAGTACTTTAATTATCAATGGGTTAATTTTTAACTCGTTTTTTTATTTCGTTATATTAACGATAGATTAACCAAAACAGCAATTATCTAGCTAATTTTACTATTTGAGAAAGTTTTACCGATAAGTCTGTAAATACTGGCATAGCCATAATCAAATTATTATCAGCATTAAGCTTAACTTATTGATTTTTAATATTAAATAAAGTTGGCCTAAAGTTCGCATTAATAAAAGTGTCTTTAATCAAAAGGAGAAAGATTATGAAAACATTTAACAAATCTATTATCGCGGCTTTAGTTCTTGGTTCTACGGCTATGAGTGCCCAAGCAAACAGCTGGGAAAACGAAAGTAAAGATGCTTGGATTGATGGTAAGGCAGAAACAGTTCTTCTTATGAACACTAATCTAAACAACTTTGACATTAATACAGATGTAAAAAATGGCAAGGTAGTACTTACAGGTAAAGTTGATAGCGAAGTAGAAAAAGAGCTAGCAGAAGAACTTGTACTTAGCCTAGACGGCGTATCTGGTGTTGACAACAGCCTTACTGTTGTTAAAAACATGGATGCTAAACACACAGACAAAAACATGATGAACGATGATGATAACGACTTAACTGACGCTAAAATCACCACAGTAATCACAACGCGCTTCCTGTTTGACTCAGAAGTGGGCGGAACCGATATTGACGTTGATACCGACAACGGTATAGTAACCCTTAATGGTTCTGTAGAATCTGAAGCTGAAAAACAGCTAGCAGTTAAAATTGCTAAAAATGCTGAAGATGTTCGTGACGTAGTTGATGAGTTAACTATCGTTGCTGAATAACACAGTACAGCTAAAACCCAGCATTGCTGGGTTTTACGTTTTTTATACCAATTACATTAAATCAGTGAGCTATTTAATGTAATAGAAGGTCATATTTTTAATGAAATTGGTATTAATACTTAATTTAAATGGAGTTTTATCGTGGATATCATTCGTATAATATTATCTGTTTTATTGCCGCCGCTGGGTGTGTTTTTACAGGTAGGCTTAGGTTTACATTTTTGGTTAAATATTTTACTAACCTTGTTAGGCTATTTCCCAGGACTGATACATGCAATTTATATTATTGCTAAAAAATAATACTGTTCAACCCGCTGTATAAGTCGCTGTGACTTGAAAATGACGATTTTTAAGTTTAGAGGTAAATTGAATTTATTAGCGGGTCGTAATTTTAATCAGTCCACACCTTCACCGTTCGCTCTAAGTTTTGTAAATTTAATATTTACACCCACCGAAAGTTTACTATTTAAGCAGTTAGCTTACTGATTGTTAAAATAAATGTTTTTGGTAGTGACAAGCCCCTAAAAAGTTTTTATACTGCAGTCCACTTTAGTCACTCAGGTGATTAAACGTTTCAAAATTAACTGTTTCAGTTATATAAAGTTGGCCCCTTAGCTCAGTTGGTTAGAGCACACGACTCATAATCGTTAGGTCCCCAGTTCGAGTCTGGGAGGGGCCACCACTTTTACAAACTTTCCAAGTAAATACCTACTAACAGAAAATACCCTGTGCTACTTTTAATAATATTAATGAATTTGAAATGATGCAATAATTACCTAATTTATTTTATCTATTGAGATACTCTTCTAAAAGAGTAAATTAAATGGAGTGTTTTTTACTTAGTTGCTTATGAAAAATATTGCCCTATCCAAGTATGACTTTCAGTTGATGAGTAAAGTCTTTAGTCAAAATATATTAGTTGAACTTGCTAAGTTTGGTGAGAGTCGCTCTCTTGAAAAAATCGTTTCAGATTTAATCAGTCTTGATTATACAAACCTCACGCCGCGATTAAATCGCCCATAGATTGAATGAATTTCAATCCACAAAGGTCAACACGTCCTAACAAGATATAAACTTTACAGCTAAGGCGTATTGATGTTGCTGATTAAATTTGACACAAGTTTTGAGGTAAAAGCTAATTAACTAAACTATTTTTTTCAGTCTTAAATCTGTCTTAGTCTTATAATAAACAGATTGTTATGTGATAATTTTTTGAATCACTTTTACTGTTAATTATTTCTTAAATTCTCAAAGATGATATCCTGTTTAAGTCACATTTAAATACATAGAGCATACTCGATACAATAATGATTAATAACCAATCCTATATAGCAGGGAACCTGTGAAAATACCAAAACGCCTACAACCTCTCGTTGATGATGGTTTAATTGATGAGGTTATCAGCCGATTAATGAGCGGCAAAGAAGCCGATGTTTTTGTTGTTCGCTGTGGCGAGCATATTCGTTGCGCTAAAGTTTATAAAGATGCTGTTAAACGTAGTTTTAAAAAAGCAGCCCAGTACCAAGAAGGGCGAAAAGTTCGTGGTGGTCGCCAAGCCCGTGCTATGGGGAAGCGTTCAAGCTATGGTCGACAGTTAGAGGAAGAGATTTGGCAAAATGCTGAAATTGATGCCTTATCACGTTTAGCTAATGCGGGTGTACGAGTTCCAGAAACATATTGTTGTATGGATGGTGTGTTAATTATGGAGTTGGTTTCTGATGATGCTGGCGATGTTGCACCTCAACTTGGCCATGTAACGTTGACGCAAGAAGAAGCGATTGCACAACATAAGTTAATGATGCACTACATTATGTTGATGTTGTGTGCGGGCATTATACATGGTGATTTATCTGAATTTAATGTTTTAGTTGATGATAAAGGGCCCGTTATTATAGATTTACCGCAAGCGGTTAATGCCTCTGCAAACAATAGTGCTGAGGCTATGTTTGCCAGAGATGTAAATAATATGCGCCGTTATTACGGTGAATTTGCACCGGCTTTGTTACATACACAATACGCTAAAGAAATGTGGGCGTTATTTGAAGAAGCTAATTTAACACCTAATTCTATACTTACTGGCGAGTTTGAAGACGATAGTGAAAATGCTGACGTTGATTCTGTTTTAGAAGAAATTCAAGCGGCCAGAGAAGAAGAATTAGAACGACTGGAGCGTATTAACGGCTCCGATGATGATGAATAAACTAGGTTTTGTTGAACTTTTAGGATTAATTTTTTAAATTTTCTCTACTTTTTTGGATCACAGCGTTTAGCTAAACGCTGTGATCCAAAGAGTGCTTTGTACAGTGCCAATCCGCAATAATACTTATATCATTTTGAGGTGCCAAACTTGGCGCTAACTGCGTTAAATTTCTCATTTAGAGCAACTAAATCAAATTTTTTTTGCCTCGCCATCGATAAAGTTTTACTACCTAAAAAATAGAACGCTTAATTAAGTGAGTGGGTATAGCAAACTAATTTTTACGATATATCTCATGCTCAATATCATAAATAATTACGCTTAAGCTGTCTGATTCTCTGCAATAGGTTTTTAAGCACGAAAGTAAGCGCTCGCTTAGCATTTGCTTTTGTTCTATGGAACGTCCAGCCATTATGTGCGCTGCAATATGAATAAACCCTTCTTTACCTGCACCTAGTTGATATTGCTGATAAGCAATGGCACGTGTTTTTATGGTTTCTAAATCAAACAAACCACTTTCGAAAGTGGTGCTATGGATTTTTTCTACCAGAACTTGTGGCAAAACAGGGAGGTCTTCTGAGTGTTCAATAATAATGTGCGGCATTTAGACGTTTCCTATTATGTATTACAACATGGGCATGGGTTAATTGTATCAATACAACAGGGCTTACTAAACCCTGAGTTATTTAAAATCTTTGCTTTAAACTAATTTAGTCGTATTAATTTTTGATGTTAGTATAAAAGCCAATAAGTGAACCCTTGCTTATTTAGGTTGGCACTCAATTGTCGATATATTGATTAAGGATATGTATGAAACTACTACAAAAAATTAAACATTTGACTGTACTTGTGGGGGCTGTTGTTGCCTTAAGTGCTTGCTCTGATGATGTCGCATCGGTAAGTCTAGGGTTATTTACGACTAAAGATGTTGTAGTCAACTCTCAGCAAGATCCAATCATTAAAGGGGTTACGTGCCATATTAGCCATATAGAAGCTGATTTGGATTTTTCTGATCCGTCAGATATGTCTATTGCGTGTCGTCAAACCGGACCGATTACCGCAGATCAACTTCAAGCAATTGATCGCAGTAAATCGGGCGAGGTTGTATTTAAATCATCTAAAAGTATTCTATTTAAATCGTTAAAAGTACGTCGTATTTACGATGCTAAAAATCGTACTTTATTGTATTTATCGTATTCAACTAAAGAATCAAGTGGCAGTCATCATCATGCGCTATCGACAGTGCCGCTTTATAACACCAAAGCGTGGGACTGGGCACTTGAACAAGAATAATTAAACTAAAATTAAAAGAGCACATTATGTTAGCTTTATTTAAATCAGCACCATTATTAGAAGCGCAAGAGCAGCAATGGCTTATTGATACGTTTATTTGGGCTGTCGAAAATTTTGATGTTGAGTTTTTTACTAAACAAACCCAAATTGTATTGCCAACAGCTGCGTTTTTTCCAGATTCGGTATCAAGTATTGAAGAAATGGCGACGAATGTTTTTACTCGCGTTACTAATTACGCGGGTATGAGCGCATGGCCGATTCAGCTTGTTGCGCCGCAGCAATTACAACCACAAGTTTTTCCACATTTTGAATTTAGCGATAAAATACGTGGCGAAGGCAGTCATTTAATTGTGCCACCGAGCCATATGGTGAGCGTTTCTTTTAATCCAAATCAGATTAACCAGCCGCAGGATTTAGTGGCAAGTTATGCAGGTACATTGGCCACTATACTTATTCATCATGTTGGCGTGTTACCGCCAGGAGGTAAAGAATACTTACCACAAGCGGCTGATGCACTTGCTTGTTTTTTAGGGTTTGGCGTGATGATGAGCAACACTGTGTATCAGTTTAAAGGCGGTTGCGGCTCGTGCTATAACCCATACGCTAATCGTGAGGCTAAATTAAGTGAAACTCATACTGTGTTTATGCATGCACTTGTTAGTTATTTTAAAAACGATAAGAATTCTAAAAAACATTTAAAGCCACATCTGCGCAGTCAATTTAAAAAAGCTCAAAAAGAAATTAAAGAATTAGTAAATAACTCGGCCAATCCGCTGCTATTAGCATATTCGCCAAACTAGTAAGGGTACTTGTGGATTACTTAGATGAGTTTTTACTGATTGTTATTGCCCATTTTTTTGCTGTAGCAAGCCCTGGTCCCGACTTTGCTGTAGTACTTAAGCAAAGTGTTCAACAAGGTCGGCGTAACGCACTGTGGACAAGCGCAGGTGTTGGCGCTGCTATTTTACTGCACATTGCATATTGTGTTTTAGGTGTTGCGCTTATTTTAACGCAATCACCTAGTTTGTTTATGGCGTTGAAATATGTAGCGGGTGCCTATTTAGCTTACTTGGGCGTACAAGCGCTTAAAGCGGCAAAACCGCCTGCAAGCGCTGAAGATGAGGTTGAAAACAAAATAGTTCAAGAAGAACCAGTGTGGCTTGCCTTCAGACGCGGATTTTTAACAAATGCGTTAAACCCAAAAGCAACGCTGTTTTTTATGTCGTTATTTACGCTAGTGATTAGCCCAACCACACCGACTAACGTGCAGGTAGGTTACGGTGTGTACATGGCGCTGGCTACATGGGCGTGGTTTTCAATGCTTTCAATGGTGCTTTCTAAGGCGAGTGTAAGAGAGTTTTTCCAACAGCGTGGCTACTGGTTTGACCGTGGAATTGGCGTTATTTTAATTGCTCTGGCGATACGTGTTGTTATTTAACCTGAACTCTGGTTAAGATATTTACTAATGTATTGAATCATAATGATATTTAAATTTATTTTTCTCTAGCCAGAGATTTTCAGTGAAAACAAGGCGAATTTACGCATCAATAGCGGGCCTATTGTAAGTAAATTCAACATAGTTAGCGCTGAAAATAGCTGCTTGAGATAGATTTATTATCCAGAGTTCAGGTTATTTAACTTATTTAAAAAGCGCAGGAGATAACATGCCGCTCTATAATTTTTCGTTTGGCTCTAATATGTCATCTAATCGTTTATTAGCGCGTTTACCTAATGCTAAACGAGTTGGAACAGCGGTTCTTAAAGGATATGAACTTACGTTTGACATGTTATTTAAAGATGGCTCAGGTAAGTGCAGTATTTGCCCAAGCGCTAAAAAAGATGAACTAGTTTATGGTGTTATTTATGAGATTAGTGATGCCGAAAAAATCATTTTAGATGGCATTGAAGGCGCCGGCTACGACTGCGTAGATATAACCCCAACGCTATTAACAGGTGAGACAATAAACGCACATTGTTATATAGCAAATACGCACGACAGCGATGTGCTCCCATATGACTGGTACATAAAGCATGTTCATCGCGGAGCACTTGAAGCCGGCGTACCAAAAGCATACAGTGATGCTATATTAAATCGTCCACAAAAAAGCGATACCAATCAAGCACGCGCAGCCCTTGAGTTTGCCGTACATCAACAATAATAAATAGGATTGATATGAAATTAACCCAACTAGCCACAATTGCTTTATTAGCTGGCACTGCCTTTAATAGCTTGGCACAAGTAGACACCGACAAAATTGATAACGTGATCAAGGCGTCAATGGCGCGTTTTGACGTGCCTGGAATGGCGGTGGCTATCGTTGAAAACGATAAAGTGATATTTGCCAAAGGCTTTGGTGTCGTTAATCTTGAGACCAATAAAAAAGTAAATAAAGACACCTTATTTGGTATTGCTTCAAACACGAAAGCGTTTACTTCCGCTGCACTGGCTAAGCTGGTTGATGAAGGTAAATTAAGTTGGGACGACCGCGTTATTGACCGCTTACCAGAATTTAGATTGTACGACTCATATGTAACACGCGAAATGCGTATTCGTGATTTATTAAGCCATCGCAGTGGGCTCGGGCTTGGGCAAGGCGATTTAATGATTTGGCCAAGCACGGATAAGCCCGTTGATGAAATTTTAGCTGGATTAAAATATTTAAAACCTGCGAGCAGCTTTCGTAGTAAATATGCTTATAACAATTTGATGTTTGTTACCGCAGGCGAAGTGGTTGCACGTGTATCGGGTATGAGCTGGAACGATTACATCGAAAAAAATATATTACAGCCGCTGCATATGGATAATTCACGCGCAGGCTTTTCACGTATTCCAAAAAGTAACACTAACTGGGCAACAGGCCATATTCCTATGGATGGCATGCTTCATCCATTTTTTGTGAACTATCTTGAGGACTTTAGAGGCGCAGGCGCAATTGCCTCAAGCGTAAGCGACATGAGCCAATGGCTTCGTACACAATTATCAGGTGGTAAAATGCCAAATGGCGAGCAGCTCTTTAGTGAGCAACAGCAAACGCAAATGTGGCATCCACATATTACGTCTATTGCATCTAAAAGTGCGTTTGAATCATATCATCAGCAATTTAGAGGCTATGGGTTAGGTTGGAGTATAGAAGACTACCACGGCTTTAAAAAGTTAGGCCACGGTGGTGGTATTTTAGGAATGGTATCGCAAGTAACTCTGCTACCAGAGAAAAAACTCGGTATTGTTATTTTATCTAACCAACAAGCTTTTAGCGCGCTTTCGGCGGTTACACACGAAGTGCTAGAAGATGCACTTAACCTTGAAGATAAAGATTGGGTTGAAGACTTAGCTAAAAAACATTTTGAAGGAAAACAAAAAGCGTACGCTAATGCATCTCCAGAAGCGCCCGCTGATTATCAGCCACAATTACCAAATATTAATTACACAGGAACATTACATGATGATTGGTATGGCGACGTCATTGTTGAGCAGCTTGACAGTAAATTACGTATTGATTTTACGCATACTAAGCGCTTAAAAGGCACGCTTGAGCATTACACGGGCAATACATTCATTGTTAAATGGGACGAAAAATTGCTAGAAGCTGATGCGTTCATAACTTTTGATATGGACACAAAAAATAGAGTTAACGGCGCTAAAATGCGCGCAGTATCAACACAAGTAACCGACTTTAGCTTTGACTTTAGAAACCTACAGCTAAAAGCAAAGTAGTAATTTAATCTCGCTATACACCAAAGTAGCAAAGCCACCTGTCGGTGGCTTTGCTATATTAAGTTTTTACACCTTGTAAGGGACTTTTTATGCGTACCGCTGTTATTTCTCATCCTCATTGCCGTAAGCATAAAATGATAGACGACCACCCCGAGTGCCCTGAGCGTCTAGATGCTATAACCGACCGATTACTTGCCAGTGGTGTAGATGTCGGCTTAACGCATTTGCAAGCTCCTAAAGCAGCGCGAGAGCATTATTTACTTGCCCATGACGAAGCACTTGTTAAACACGTAGAAACCACACTCCCTACCGAGGGGCTCGCTAATTTAGATGGTGATACTTGGTTATGCCCCGATTCGTTTAAAGCAATTGAGCGTGCAGTAGGTGCTGGGTTGTTAGCGGTTGATGAAATACTTGCGGATAAACTCGATGCCGCTTTTTGTTCGGTGCGCCCACCGGGTCATCATGCTAATAGAGAGTCATCCTCCGGGTTTTGTGTGTTTAATAACTTAGCTATTGCCGTTAAGTATGCACAAAGCAAAGGAGTTAAGCGCATTGCGATTGCTGACTTTGATGTACACCACGGTAATGGCACACAAGATATTTTTACCGATGATGAAAATGTGTTGCTTTGCTCGTTATTTCAGCATCCTTTTTACCCTAATACGGCAGTAAAAAATAATAGTCACATAGTTAATTCACCGCTGCCAATAGCCAGTAATGGCGACGATTTAAAAGACGTGTTTACTCAGCAATGGCTGCCAAAATTAAAGGCGTTTAAACCCGAATTACTTTTTATCAGCGCAGGGTTTGATGCTCACTTAGAAGATGACATGGCAAGCCTAAAGTTTGTTGAAGATGACTACATTTGGCTTACCGAGCAATTATGTAAAGTAACAAAAGAAAGTGGCTGTAAAGGGGTTATATCGTATCTTGAAGGTGGCTATGCGCTATCAGCGTTGGGTAGAAGTGCTGTAGCGCATATAAAAGTGCTTACTGAGATTTAATTGTGCCGCGTTTTATAGCTCAAGTAAGTTAAATGCCTGCTCAACGGTCAGGGTCGTTATTTTACTTAAACAACAATGCCCTTCATTTAATAAGTAACTTGTTGTGATTACAGCAAGTTGCTCTGCGCTTAACTGCTCTCGCGGTGTATTGTTTAAAGTGCAGTACTCACCACGTTTATTAAGTATAACCACATCAGCTAAATCGTTTGTTGTAACATTGTGCAAGTGCTCTTCACGCTCTTGTTGTGTGTGCGCTATTTCAAGCTCGTTATAAACAATAAGCAACTGTGGAAATTGATTAAGCATTTAGTCTACCGTTACTTCGTAAGACGTAAATTTACGAATGTTAATAACGCCTTTTTCGAAAATTAAGTACTGGCCTTTAATGCCTTGTAGAATACCACTTACAACGGGGTCTTTATCAAAGTTAAATGAGCTGATTTTTGTTGGGTATTCGGTGACTGGAAAGCCTAAATCAACCACATCTTCATCTAATTGCTCTATTGCTGTTGCACCAAATAACTCGCTTAGTTCGTTGAGTTTTTCGCTAATTTGTGGAATTAACTCAGCCGCTGCTGCTTTTAAATCAAGTGCTTCGTTTTGGCCTTTCAACATATTGCGCCAATTGGTTTTATCAGCAATAAATTCAGCCAGTGCTACTTCAACTAAACCTGATTGCAGGCGAGTTTGTACTTTGAAAATAGGCAATGCTTGAGTTGCACCTTGATCAACCCAGCGGGTAGGTATTTGTGTATGACGAGTAATACCGACTTTGAGTCCTGAGGTATTGGCAAGATATACATAGTGCGGGATCATGCAGTTTTCTTCGCCCCACTGTGGCTCTCGGCACGTACCTTGATCGTAATGACAGGTTTCTGGTTTCATTATGCACATATCGCAGCTAGCGAGTTTGCGCATACAGACAAAACAGTGACCTTGAGAATAGCTTTTTTTAGTTTTTTTACCGCAGCTAGAACACAAAATAGTGCCGCTAAAGGTAAGTGTAAGCTCTTTGCCTATTAGTGCGTTTAAGTCTACTAAGTGCTCACCTACGGGTAAGTGGTACTGTACTGGATCGGTTAAGCTCGATTTTAATTTACGCAGTGTGCCTTGCATCTTTACTTGGCCCCTAAAGATGTTAAAAAGAGGAGTCTAACATTTTTAAGCTATATTGGCTTTTTAAGAAATGTAAATAATCGGTGTAAGGCAGTGCTTTGGCATATAAATAACCTTGAGCGTAGTTAGCGTTCATGTCTTTAAGTAAATGATGAGTTTCTTGGGTTTCAACGCCTTCTATAGTGATTGATAAACCCAAGTTGTGCGCCATATCAATGGCTGTTTGTACAATAACCTGATGAGTTGGGTTGTTAGGTAGGTCAAAAACAAATGATTTATCTATTTTTAGTTCACTAAAGTGATAATTAATTAAATAACTCAATGACGCGTAACCCGTACCAAAGTCATCTAAAACCACTTTAATACCCAATGCGCTTAGGTCATCAACCAATTTAATGAGGGCATCTTGGCTATCTACAAAAGCAGATTCGGTCAGCTCAAATTTGAGTAAACGTGCAGGTATTTGATATTTAATTAAAATATTTTCTACTTTTTCAGCTAAATTATTGATAGCTAAATTTTTAGCGCTTAGGTTTACGCTTATGGTGTGATTAGGGTAGCCATTTTTTGTAAGCTCAACAATATCTTTACAGGCCTGCTCGATAACCCAAAGAGTTAACTCGTTAATAATCCCAGTGTGCTCGGCAAGAGTAATAAGTTCTTCTATAGATAAACTGCTAAATGCAGGATCGGGCCAGCGTAATAAAGCTTCAGCCCCACTTACTTGGTTATCAAATAAGTTAACTTGTGGCTGGTAGTACAGTGCGAGTTGATTATTATTTATTGCTTGTTGCAATTTAGCCGCTAAAGATACATCCATCATGAGGTTATTGTCGCTTGAGGATGAACCTATTTGTTTTTGGCTGTTTTTGGCGTTTTTAAGTGCCAAATAACCACGCTTTAACCAATATTCAAAATCGTTATTTTGAGCAGCAGAGCTAATGCCTATACTGTAATTAAGTTGCAGATTAAGCCCTTTAATTTCATATTGCTTAGGCAGATTATTAATTATCTTTATCAGTAGCGCTTCTAAGGTTTCTTGATTTTGTGTTTTAGTTGAAATACAGGCAAATACACCGCTATTTAGATCAGCCAATCGAGGGCTTGTATTTAAATTTGTCTCAAGGATTACAAATTGACGTTCGTGGCTTAATTCGAGTTCAAGCTGTTTCGCTACATGTTTTGCCAGCGCATAACCTTGAGAAGGGGTAATAATGGTATTGAGCGAATTGAAGTGACGTATTTTTATTAAACACAAAGTGGTAGAGCGTTCTTGGCCTTGTAATGCCATAAATGCGTGCTTTAGCTTTGAGCTATTAAGTAGCTTAGTTTGTTGAGTGTGTGTGGCGTGGTAGAGTGCTCGTTCACGTTGATAACGCACTCGATCGGCTAATGCCATTGCCATCAATATCACTTCACATAATATGGCGACTAAAAAAGCATGGCGTGTAGTAAAGCTATAAGATAAAAGTCCAGTGAGCTCCATTGGCTGTATTGCAGCACCAAATATTAAAGGTATCCACGAAAGTACATAAAACTTAGCCCATCTAAATCCAGTACGTAGTTTTTTATAAATTAAAATAACACAGACAATATAAAGCACGCCCATCACGCAAAAGAAGATGGGTGCTGATATGTTCTCAGGAATGAATAAGCTACTTATTGCTAATATAAACATAGCGTAAAGTAACGATGTACCCATTTTATAACGCCAGCACTTATCTTTGTGGTAGCGTAAAAACATAATGCAAAAAGACAGTGTAAAAAAAGAGATCGCGTAGTTAGTAAATATAACTTTTTCGTGAATAAATAATTGCCACTCTAAAGGCCATAAGTAGAAACCAAAGCCCAGTACTGCTCCCATCATGGTTATTGCACTAATAATATAACCAATATAAATGAGGTAAACACGGTCTTTTATGCCAAAATAAAGAACCAAGTTATAAAGCGCTGCCATAAGCAAAACGCCCACAAAAATCCCCCAAATACCCGTTTGCGAACGCACTAAATCGATAAATTCTTTGTCACGATATAAGTTAACAGGGGTTTTACTTATACCGATAGTGTCTATTTTGAGAACCAATCGTTGTGATGTTCTACTATCTAACGAAAAACGAATATGCGGTACGCTGTATTGAAATAGTGAAAGCGACTCTTCTTTATCACCAAGCCTGTAAATATCAATAATTTCATTGTTTTTTGTTAGGTGATATATAGTGAGGTGATCGACCATAGGGTTATCAAAATGAGCAACTATATTTTCTCTTTTTAAGCTCTTATTTTCTAAATCAAGAAATAGCCAATAATTTTGCTGTGCAAAGCTCCAAGGTATTTCAGAGAATGAATCATGAATAAGAAGATTTGGTTGGCTCACTATATCGTTAAGTGTAAGTGTTTTTTTCTCATCAATGTAATACGCATAATCGAGGTACACCGGTGCCGTTTTATCAATTGTATATCGAGTAGGCATTACAAGGTTTGATGTCAATGTACTGATAATAAAAAATATAAATATCAGAATGGCAACAGCAATTGCATTGTAGCGTAAAGTTCTTAGTTCCAATATTTGCGCACTTTTAAAGACCTTTTAAATAGTGTAGCACTAAAAAAGCGCAGGTAAGCTGCGCTTTTTTAGTTTAATTAACTCATTACACCAATAAGTTTTACTCGTGGGAAGCCTATTGCTCGCGGGCAATGGCACGATAAGCAATATCTGTACGATATTCCATACCATCCCAGCTAATTTGTTTAACAAGCTCGTAGGCGCGTTGCTGCGCTTCAGTAACTGTATTACCGAGTGCTGTTGCGCATAATACGCGACCGCCTGCGGTTACAACGTCACTGCCATTTTGTTTAGTACCGGCATGAAATACTTTTTCGCCTGCGGGGTAATCAACTTGCAGCCCTGAAATAACATCACCTTTTGGGTAATCACTAGGATAACCTTTAGCAGCAAGTACGACACCAACGGCTGCGCGTGAGTCAAACTCAATCGTTGTTTTATCAAGTTCTACACGGTTAGCTGCTTCAATCAATTCAACAAGATCTGACTGCAAACGTAGCATCATTGGTTGAGTTTCAGGGTCGCCGAAGCGACAATTGTACTCAATTACTTTAGGAGTACCTGTTTCGTCAATCATCAAACCTGCGTATAAAAAGCCTGTGTACGGATGGCCTTCGCTTGCCATGCCTTCTACCGTAGGGGTGATCACTTCGTTCATAATACGCTGGTGGATTTCATCAGTAACAACTGGCGCAGGTGAGTATGCACCCATGCCACCCGTATTAGGACCCGCATCGCCATTGTAAGCGCGTTTATGGTCCTGACTGGTAGCAAAGGGTAATACGTTTTTGCCGTCAACCATAACTATGAAAGAGGCTTCTTCACCGTCCAAAAACTCTTCAATAACAACACGACTTCCCGCATCGCCAAACGCATTACCCGCAAGCATATCGCGAATCGCTTCTTCGGCATCGGCTTCCGTCATGGCTACAATTACGCCTTTACCCGCAGCCAAACCATCTGCTTTTACAACTATTGGCGCGCCTTTTTCTTTTAAATAAGCAAGGGCAGGGTCAATTTGTTCAAACGTTTGATAGTCGCCTGTCGGGATTTTATGACGTGCTAAAAAGTCTTTAGTAAACGATTTAGAGCCTTCGAGCTGAGCTGCGCCCGCAGTAGGGCCAAAAATAGCCATGTTATGTTCACGAAACTTATCAACAACACCCAGTACTAACGGTATTTCTGGACCTACAATTGTAAGCTCTACTTTATTTTGCTGTGCAAAACTAAGTAAACCCTCTAAGTCGTCAACGTTGATTGCTACGTTTTCAAGTTTAGGTTCAAGTGCGGTGCCTGCATTACCAGGGGCTACAAATACAGTGTTTACTTTGGTGTTTTGAGCGGCTTTGAACGCAAGCGCGTGTTCGCGGCCGCCGCTGCCAATGACTAAAACATTCATGGCGAAAATTCCTATTTAAAGCGGTTTCTTAAATTTCAGCGTCATGCGGTCGCTTTCACCAATGGCTTTATATTTATCAGCATCTTGTTCGCCGAGTCTTAAGCTTGGTGGTAGCGTCCATACCCCTTTAGGGTGATCGGCTGTATCTTTTGGATTTGCATTTATTTCACTGCTTGCTACTAATTCAAACCCTGCTTGTTTTGCAAGCTCTACTACGTAGCTCTGCTTCATATAACCTGACGTTTTTTGATCTTCGTCAGCGCGCTCTTCAGCTAAACGGTGCTCAACTAAACCTAATGTGCCACCTGGTTTAAGGGCTTTATAAAAAGCTTGGAATGCACTTAATGCTCCGCTTTTATCTTTGCCCATGTACCAGTTATGAACATTACGGAATGTTAAAACCATATCGGCGCTGCCAGCTGGCGCAATATCTAAATGTGTTACAGGTGCAAACTCGGTAATTTTAACGTTACTAAAGCGCTCATCGTCAGCTACTTTTTGTTTAAAGCCTGCAAGAGAACGTTGGTAGTAGCCAACTGATGAATCAGCAGGAAAATGCGCAGCATAATAAGTGCCTTGCTCTTTTAGTGCTGGCGCTAAAATTTCACTATACCAACCACCGCCAGGTGCAATTTCAACAACGGTCATGGTTGGTTTAAAACCAAAAAATGCCAGTGTTTGAGCTGGGTGGCGATATTCGTCACGAGCACTGTTTTTAGTACTGCGCTCACTTGATTTTAGTGAGTGCTCAAGGCTCGATTCGTGGTTATGGCTAAGTGCCATAGTCGATGTCATAGTTAGTGTGGCTACAAGTAGCGATTTTAGCGCAAATTTCATCATCTGTTCCTTCACATTATAATTTTAAATAGGTCATTGAATAGTCAGAATACGTGAATTTATAGCAAACAAAAAGGGCTAAACCAACGTTTAACCCTTTGTGTGATTAGTGGCGGAAATGGCGCATACCAGTAAGTACCATTGCCATACCAGCTTCATCTGCGGCAGCAATTACTTCTTCATCGCGCATTGAGCCACCAGGCTGAATTACCGCAGTAATACCAGCGGCTGCTGCTGCGTCAATGCCATCACGGAATGGGAAGAACGCGTCAGACGCCATAACTGAACCTTTAACTTCAAGGTTTTCATCAGCGGCTTTAATGCCTGCAATTTTAGCTGAGTATACGCGGCTCATTTGGCCTGCACCTACACCAATAGTCATGCCGTCACGGGCATAAACAATCGCGTTTGATTTAACAAACTTAGCTACTTTCCAGCAAAATAGTAAATCTTTAAGTTCTTGCTCTGTAGGTTGACGTTTAGAAACAACTTTTAAGTCGCCTTGCGTTACCATGCCTAAATCGCGGTCTTGAACTAAAATACCGCCGTTAACACGTTTAATATCTTGGCCAGCGGCTTTACCTGCCCACTGTCCACATTCTAATAAGCGAACGTTCTTTTTAGCTTCAACAATTTTTGCAGCGTCGCTCGAAATACTAGGTGCAATAATTACTTCAACAAACTGACGGTCAACAATTGCTTGTGCAGTTGCTGCATCTAGCTCTCGGTTAAAGGCAATAATGCCACCAAATGCTGATGTAGGGTCTGTTTTAAAAGCGCGCTCGTATGCTTGTAGAATGTTGTCCCCAATTGAAACACCACACGGATTAGCATGTTTTACAATTACACACGCAGGTACGTCAAATTCTTTAACACATTCAAGTGCTGCATCGGTATCTGCAATGTTGTTAAACGAAAGGGCCTTACCTTGCAATTGAGTGGCTGTTGCAACGGATGCTTCAGCAATGTCATTTTCAACATAAAAAGCAGCATCTTGATGTGAGTTTTCACCGTAACGCATATCTTGCTTTTTAGTGAACTGCATATTGATAGTACGTGGGAATTTAGTCTCTACAGCAGCTTCCTCGGTGTAATCAGGAACCATTTTACCAAAGTAGTTAGCAATCATGCCATCGTATTGGGCAGTGTGCTCGTAAGCGGCAATCGCTAAGTCAAAACGTGTTTTATACGTAGTAGAGCCATTGTTGTTTTGCATTTCGCTAATAACACGGTCGTAGTCGCTCGCGTTTACCACGATTGTTACGTCTTTGTGGTTTTTAGCGGCTGCACGAACCATTGTAGGGCCGCCAATATCAATATTTTCAATAGCATCTTCAAGGCTGCAGTTTTCTTGAGCGACAGTATTCGCAAAGGGGTATAAGTTAACTACAACTATGTCGATAGCAGAAATGTTGTTCTCTGCCATTACGCTTTCATCTTGTCCGCGACGGGCTAATATGCCGCCGTGAATTTTAGGGTGAAGAGTTTTTACGCGACCATCCATGATTTCAGGGTGGCCTGTGTGATCTGACACTTCAGTCACTTTTATGTCGTTATCAGCAAGTAGTTTGCATGTGCCGCCAGTTGACAATATATCAACGCCTTGCGCTTCTAGTGCGCGGGCAAATTCAACAATACCGGTTTTATCAGACACACTTAATAGTGCGCGACGAATGGGACGATGAGTATCCATTGTGGTTTGATTTCCTCAGTTAATGAGCTAGCTTAGAAGCGGGCATTTTAACTGATTACTACTCAAAAAACGACTTATAAAGGCTTAATAAGCGTGAGCATTTTGTAATTTGGTTAATAAGTTGTAGGCATAAAAAAAGCACCCTAAGGTGCTTTTTTTGCATAATACCAGTTGTATTGGATTAGTAAGTAATTATAACGATAGAAAAACAAGTCAATAACAAGGCAAAAATTTTGCTGTGTAGTTATTCTACATAAAAAATTATTAACGAAGTTATAGGCTTGTTTAGCTCGTTAGAATACTTACGTTTTCAATATAATTGGTATTAGTTCATGCCATATTTTTTTAGCTTTTTACGTAAAGTACCACGGTTGATACCTAGTAAAATTGCTGCACGTGTTTGATTACCACGTGTGTATGTCATTACTTCTTCAAGTAATGGCGCTTCTAGCTCTGAAAGAACAAGGTCGTAAACGTCTTGCACATCTTGACCGTTAAGCTGTTTTAAATAGTGGTGAACAGCTTTTTTTACTGCATCACGCAATGGCTGCGGTTTCTCGTGTGACTGAACATGAGGGTTAGTGATAAATGGAGAAGTCACGTTTTGTTCGAACATTATTAAGTCTCTTTCTTTCTTAGTTAGCTGCTAGTGTTTTAAAGTATTGCTCTAATGCGACGACCTGTGCCTGTGGGTTGTCGAGCGCATTAAATACTCGCCTAAACTGACCATCACTGTCATGGGTTTGCAAATACCAAGATACATGTTTGCGAGCAATTCGTGCGCCCATTGGTTCACCGTAAAACATATGGAGGTTTGTTAAATGCTCCATTAAAATGCTGCGTACCTCTGCAATAGCAGGTGGCTGCATATGTTCACCAGTTCGCAAATAGTGGTCTATCTCCCTAAATATCCAAGGGCGACCTTGGGCGGCTCGACCAATCATAATGGCATCTGCACCCGTATAGTCTAAAACCTGTTTTGCTTTTTCAGGTGATGTAATATCACCATTGGCAACAACAGGGATCGACACTGAACGTTTTATATCCCTAATCGTGTCATATTCTGCTTCACCCTTATACATACATGAGCGTGTACGCCCATGTACAGCAAGTGATGCAATGCCATAACGTTCAGCTATTCTCGCAATCTCTACACCATTACGGTTATCCGGATCCCATCCTGTACGGATTTTAAGTGTCACAGGTATATCAACAGCATTAACGACTGCGTCAATAATCTCTTCCACAAGTTCAGGAAACTGTAATAAGGCAGAGCCTGCGAGTTTCTTGTTCACTTTTTTTGCTGGGCACCCCATATTGATATCTATGATCTGTGCACCGTTAGCAACATTGAATTGTGCGGCCTGCGCCATAAGCTCAGGATCTGCTCCTGCAATTTGCACAGCACGTATACCCGATTCACCGCTGTGATCCATACGGTTCATCGACTTTTCTGTTTTCCAAACCCTAGGATTAGACGATAACATTTCAGACACAGCAAGCCCCGCGCCTAAGCGACGACAAAGTTGTCTAAATGGTCTGTCTGTAATGCCCGCCATTGGCGCAACAATTACATTATTCTCAAGTTGGTATTTACCGATACGCACTATATTCAATAGGCCTCTTTTCAAGGGGCGCTAAGTTTACGGTTTTTTTAGCAAAAATCAAAGGCTATAAATTGAACAAAAGTGACTTTTTTTTGCACTTTTCGTATTGACATTTGATAACCGTCTGACGAAGCGGTTTATTTGTGTGAAATATAAGCTGATTTTGTTTTTACTATAAAATAGGTTTATTTTTTATTATGTAAAAAAATAGTAAAGCCTGTTAAATACAGGCTTTACATGAGCATTTTGAGTTAATACTCTAAATTGATGTTTTAAGTGAATTACACTTTTTTGGTACCACTGACGCGTGTCCAGTCACCTTCAACAGCAATATTATCAAGTTCAATAAAAGGCGCGTAAATATCAGCAACTGATTGTGCTTGCTCTTCTAAAATGCCTGACATGGCAATTTTTCCGCCTGGCTTTAATAAGCCTAAAATGACACTGTGTAATTCTCGTAGCGGCTGCGCTAATATATTTGCCACAACAATGTCGGCGCTAAATTCCGGCTGGTTTTCAGGAAGGTATACTTCAAGTTTGTCAGCCACACCATTACGGTTAGCATTATCTAGGCTTGCTTCGAGTGCTTGAGGGTCAATATCTATCCCAATCATGCGCTCTGCGCCTAGTTTTATAGCTGCTATACCTAAAATGCCTGAGCCACAACCAAAATCAACAACGGTTTTACCTGTTAGATCCTGGCTTTCTAACCACTTAAGACATAAGGCCGTTGTTGCATGTGTACCCGTGCCAAAAGCAAGGCCCGGATCAAGCAGTACATTTACTGCAGTAGGGTCTGGAATATCGCGCCAGCTTGGGCAAATCCATAGTTTTTCGCCAAATTGAATAGGGTGGAAGTTATCCATCCATTCACGTTCCCAGTCTTTATCTTCAAGTTGTTCGATTTTGTATACTAAATTGTCTTTTAGCTCGTCATGACGCTTTAATAACGCAACGACTGCGTTCATATCATGATTAGCTTCGAACAAGCCAATGACTGTGGTATCAGCCCAAAATACAACGGTGCCAATTTTTGGTTCGTAAATAGGGGTGTCTTTTGCGTCAATAAAGGTTACTGAAGCGCTACCCGCTTCCATTAATAGGTCGCTTACGGCATCAGCTGTTGCAGCATTGGCATTAATACGAATTTGGATCCAAGCCATGGTTATTTCCTTCAAATAGAAAAAGGCCGCTATAGCGGCCTTTTTAGTTTATATAGTAGCGCTAAATTATTTAGCGTCTAAAAAGCTTTTCAGTAAATCTGAGCGAGAAGGGTGGCGTAATTTACGCAGCGCTTTCGCTTCTATTTGACGAATACGTTCACGTGTTACGTCAAACTGTTTACCTACTTCTTCTAAGGTGTGGTCGGTATTCATATCAATACCAAAACGCATACGCAGTACTTTCGCTTCACGAGCTGTTAGGCCTGCAAGTACATCGTTAGTTGCGCCACGAAGCGACTCCATTGTTGCCGAATCAATTGGCGAATCAATAGTTGTATCTTCGATAAAGTCACCTAAGTGAGAATCTTCGTCATCACCGATTGGTGTTTCCATTGAAATTGGCTCTTTAGCAATCTTAAGTACCTTACGGATTTTATCCTCAGGCATCATCATGCGTTCTGCTAATTCTTCTGGATTTGGCTCACGACCCATTTCTTGTAACATTTGACGAGAAATACGGTTAAGTTTATTAATCGTTTCAATCATATGTACTGGAATACGGATTGTTCTTGCTTGGTCAGCAATAGAACGAGTAATTGCTTGACGTATCCACCACGTAGCATAAGTAGAGAACTTATAACCACGGCGATATTCAAACTTATCAACCGCTTTCATCAGACCAATGTTACCTTCTTGAATTAAATCCAAGAATTGTAAGCCACGGTTTGTGTATTTTTTAGCAATTGAGATTACAAGACGTAAGTTAGCTTCAACCATCTCTTTTTTCGCACGGCGGGCTTTCGCTTCACCAATGCTCATTCGACGATTGATGTCTTTTATACGCTCAATGCTTAAACCTGTTGTTTGTTCAATAACAGATAATTTGTTAATGCTGCGAATGATTTCTGGCTTAACTTCTTCAAGTTTAGCTGAATACTTTTCGTTACCTGAAATTTCTAAATCAACCCAAGAAGCGTCTGTTTCGTTGTTAGCAAAATGCTTAACGAATGTTTTCTTTGGTAATTTAGCAATTTGAACAGCTTGCTTCATGATAAGACGTTCTTGAACGCGAACACGATCCATCATTTCACGCATGTTATTTACCATGCGATCAAACTGTTTAGGTATTAATTTAAAGGTCCTGAAAAGCTCACCGATTTCAAATATGGCAGCTTGTGATTCAGGATGCGAACGACCTTTAGCTTCAAATGTATCACGTGCTTTATTGTATAGATCACGTAAGTTTTCAAAATGAATGCGCGCTTCTTCAGGATCTGGCCCTGTGTCTACTTCTTCTTCATCTTCATCGTCGCCATCAATATCGTCTTTATCATCTTTATCATCATCAAGCTGTTTAGCGCTTAATTCTGAACCAATGTTAGTTGCTGAAATTGGCGCTTCATCTTCATTAGGATCAATGAAGCCGACGATAATATCGCTTAAACGCATTTCTTCGGCTTCAAACTTATCCCACTGTTCAAGTAGGTAAGTTATCGCTTCAGGATATTCAGCAACAGAAATTTGTACTTGATTGATACCTTCTTCAATACGTTTAGCGATAACAATTTCGCCCTCACGTGTCAGAAGTTCAACAGTACCCATTTCACGCATATACATGCGCACAGGGTCTGTAGTACGGCCGATTTCTTTTTCTACAGTCGCAAGGGCTGCAGCGGCAGCTTCAGCTGCGTCTTCGTCTGTCGTTGTTTCTTGCATCATTAATTCATCAGCATCAGGCGCGTTTTCGCTAACCTTGATACCCATATCATTAATCATGCTTATGATATCTTCTACTTGATCTGAGTCTATAATGTCTTGTGGAAGGTGATCATTTACTTCTGCAAAAGTTAAGTAGCCTTGCTCTTTACCCTTTTGAATCAGAAGTTTTAATTGTGACTGAGGAGTTGGATCCATAGAGATTGTTTCTTCCACTCTGATAAGTTGATACAACAGGCGCCATCATGTAGTTTGCATTAAGCTAACTAGAATAATGTGACGCAGTGAATAGCACAGTATAACAGCCTAAATCAAATCTGACTAGCTGTTAGTGGCTTTTAACGCTGTCATTAACAAATGACATTCAAGTCTTTCGTCGCTATTGAGACCTTGTGTCTTGTCCTTTATTAATAAGGTCTCTAGTCGATAATTTAAACACTGATCTTCAATAAATTTAAAAGTATTTTTAAAAACAGTCTCTAAACGCTCTTCATTTATCTCATGTTGCCACATTGTGAGCTTAATTAGTGGCTCATAGTCTTCAGTTCCTCTGAAAAACTCAAGCAGCTGTGCGGTGGTAATGTTTTCTTTTTCTAATGCTTGTTCTTGTAAGCGCAACAGTAGGCCGATACCAGCGATATTCATTTGCGCTAAGTCGGGCAAATAAGGAATACTTTTAGCTAGTTGTGGGTGTTGAATTAAAATTCCAATGGCTTGGCGCATCGGTGTTATTTTAAATTTTCGCTCAATAGAATGCTGTTGCTTAGGTGTTTTTAAGCGATTATTAAGCTGCTCGCGTGTTCGACCAATTAAACGACCGAGTTGTTCAAGAATATTTTCTTGGTAAAACTCACTGGGTATTTTTTCGATGAGTGGCAGTGCAGCGCTCAGTAGTTTTGCTTTACCTGAATCAAGCGTTAAATCTATTTCTTGGCTTAATTTATTAAACAATACTTTAGTGAAGTCATCAGCTTCACTTAAGCGTTGTTCAAACAGTTCTTTACCTTCCTTTTGTACTAAGGAATCAGGGTCTTCACCATCGGGTAAAAAAGCAAAGTTTAAGGCTTTTCCATCATTCAAATAAGGAAGTGCATTTTCAAGTGCTCGCCAAGCAGCATCACGGCCTGCACGGTCACCATCGTAACAACAAATAACTTTATCCGTTGTTCTAAAAAGGGTGTGCATGTGCTCGCTTGTTGTTGCAGTACCAAGTGCGGCTACAGCGTATTCTATACCTTGCTCAGCAAGCGCCACCACATCCATATAGCCTTCAACAATAAGCACATGGTCTAACTTTTTATGGGCTTGTTTTGCCTCGTATAAACCATATAACTCAAAACCTTTATGAAAAATTCGGGTTTCGGGCGAGTTTAGATATTTAGGGCCTTGGTCTGCTTGCATTACACGGCCACCAAACGCAACCACACGTCCGCGTTTATCGCGGATTGGGAACATTAAACGATCGCGAAAAAAATCAAACTGTCTGCCAGGTGTTTTTTCTGAAGCGAGCTTTAGTTCAACCAATTGTTCTTTTTGATCTTTATTGCGACCAAGTTGAAGGCATAAACCATCCCATTCACTAGGGGCGTAACCAATCATAAATTTCTTAACTATTGCACCGCTTAAACCACGGCCTTTAACATAGTCAATTACTGCCGCCGAATTGCTGTGGTGTTTTAATTGATGCTGATAAAAGCGCGCTGTATGGAGCATTAAATCGTAGTCAGAGCGTTTTTGCGCTGCGGTACGTTCTGGCGCTGAATTTGTGCCTTGTTCTCGAGGTACTTCTAAATTAAGCATGCTGGCTATTTCTTCAATAGCATCAACAAATTCAAGTTTTTCGTACTCCATCACAAACGAAATAGCGTTCCCGTTAGCACCACAGCCAAAGCAATGATAAAACTGTTTATCTTGCGATACAGTGAACGATGGGGATTTTTCGTTATGAAATGGGCAACAAGCTTGATAATCCTTACCTGCTTTTTTTAGACCTACTTTTGAGTCTATCAGGTCGACAATATCGGTTCTGGCAAGTAAATCATCTATAAAGTTACGTGGGATCTTTCCAGCCATTAGTAAAATACAGTCCTGAAATAATAAGAAAAATAACGAATATGAAATTTACTTTTTTATACTTGCTTGATGCAAGATATAACATGCTTTAACTTACCAAAATGATAGCTAAATAAATAGGGAAGCTATCAATAATTTCATTTTAAAGTGGTAAAATTGATGCATTTTTATCAAAGCTAAAAACAAAGAAACCGAGCACAAGGCTCGGTTTACTTCAATCATACTATAATGTATGTGGGCGTATCAGGCAGTTAATCGTTGCTTAATTAAACCAGAGATTTTGCCCATATCGGCGCGACCTTCAGCTTTGCTTTTGATTATACCCATTACTTTACCCATGTCTTGCATACCTGCTGCGTTAGTATCAGCAATAGCCGTGTCAATGAGAGCAATTATTTCTTCTTCACTCAATTTTTGAGGTAAAAAAGTTTCAAGCGCTACTATTTCATTGGCTTCAATATCAGCTAAATCATCACGCCCAGCATCTTTGTACTGAGTGTAAGAGTCACGACGTTGTTTAACAAGCTTCACTATAACGGAGGTAATGTCTGCGTCGTCTAGTGTTATTTGCTCGTCAATTTCACGTTGCTTGATTGCAGCAAGTACCATGCGAATAGGGTTAAGACGTTGTTTGTCTTTAGCTCTCATCGCATCTTTTTGCGCATCTTTTAGCGTTATTAAAAGGCTCATTTATACAAGACCTAATATATTAGTATAATTTAACGCGGCGAGCGTTATCACGAGAAAGTTTTTTCATGTGACGCTTAACAGCAGCAGCTTTTTTACGCTTACGCTCAGCTGTTGGTTTTTCATAGTGCTCGCGACGACGAACTTCTGAAAGGATTCCTGCTTTTTCACATGAACGCTTGAAGCGACGAAGTGCTACGTCAAACGGTTCGTTCTCTCTTACTTTAATTACTGGCATTAAAAATTCACCTACCTAAATTATGAGCGTTGCTCAAGTTGATCAAACATTGATCAAGTGGTTCAAAAATGGTGCGGTATTGTAATCCGAAGCAACACCACATGTAAAGGACAATATTAACAGAAACGCATCATGTAAAATAGTTTTAATTTGCTTGGCGCTGATACAACCTACAGAATACTTGTCCAGCTTTCTTTTCTTTAAGTAACAACCAGTTACTGGGCGCTTCAAATGACTTTAAGTCACTTTCTACTTCAACATAAATTAAAGATTTTGAGTTGAGCCATTGATTTTTTTCTAAAAAAGCACAGCTAGTTTGGGCTAAGTTTTTATGAAAAGGGGGATCAACGAAGACAAGATCAAAAGGGGCATTTAGATTTTTTTGTTCCAAAAACGATAATGTGTTTGTGTTTTTTACGTGCGCATTTTGCAATTTCAACGTCGTTATATTCTGCTCAAGCTGTTTTGCGGCTGATGAATCAAGCTCAATAAGGGTAGCACTTTTAGCAAAGCGAGATAGTGCTTCAAACCCTAAACCGCCGGAGCCGGCAAAGCAATCGAGCACGTTTGTATCTCGTGTATCTTGCATTAACCAATTAAAGACTGTTTCTTTTATGCGGTCAGTGGTCGGGCGAAGACCTTGTACGTCTTTTACTGGAAGCTTTCGACCTCGAAATTGACCACTTATAACTCTAATAAAGCCATCACTTGATGTGTTGGTTTCTTTATTTTTCGCTGTTTTATTTCTCATTTAGCTCACTAAAAAATGGTATCTGGGATCTAGCTCAGATAATATTACAGTAGATTACGTATAGCTTCATTTTTCAACCGCATTAAAAGTGTTACTATTTAACACTTATGTTTTGAACGGTTGTTTGGCTGGCAAATATTGCTGAGCATTTCCAAGCTATTTTCAAATTTTAGTTTATCAGATTTTTATAAGTGGTTATTAGCAAGTATGGCAAAAAAAAGTAAATTCCTGTCTTGGTTAGGTTTTGGTAAGTCAGATGAAAAACAAACAAAAGAAACTAATAACCAACAAACGTTGGCCGAACAACAAGAAACTGAGCGTTTAGAGCAAGCATGTGTTGAAGCTGAAAAAGCAGAGGTTGAGCGTTTAGAGCAAGCACGTGTTGAAGCTGAAAAAGCAGAGGCTGAGCGTACAGAACAAGCACGTGTTGAGGCTGAAAAAGCAGAAAACGATCGTTTAGATCAAGCACGTGTTGAAGCTAAAAAAGTAGAAGTTGAGCGTTTAGAGCAAGAACGTGTTGAAGCTGAAAAGCACGCTATTGAACAAGCACATGCAGAGTTATTGGTAAAAGAGCAAGCTGATGCCCAAGCACAACAATTAGAGCAACAACATCGTTTAGCTGAACAAGAAAGGCAAATGCGCCTTGAGCAAGAGCGTATTGCAGCCGAACAAGCAGAGAACGATCGTTTAGAGCTAGCACGTGTTGAGGCTGAAAAAGCAGAGAACGATCGTTTAGAGCAAGCACGTATTGCCGCTGAACAAGCAGAGAACGAGCGTTTAGAGCAAGCACATATTGCAGCTGAAAAAGCAGAGAACGATCGTTTAGAGCAAGCACGTATTACAGCCGAAAAAGCAGAGAACGATCGTTTAGAGCAAGCACGTATTGCCGCTGAACAAGCAGAGAACGCTCGTTTAGAGCAAGCACGTGTTGAAGCTGAAAAAGCAGAGAACGATCGTTTAGAGCAAGCACGTGTTGCAGCCGAACAAGCAGAGAACGATCGTTTAGAGCAAGCACGTATTGCCGCTGAACAAGCAGAGAACGATCGTTTAGAGCAAGCACGTATTGCCGCTGAACAAGCAGAGAACGAGCGTTTAGAGCAAGCGCGTGTTGCAGCTGAAAAAGCAGAGAACGAGCGTTTAGAGCAAGCGCGTATTGAGGCCGAAAAAGCAGAGAGCGATCGTTTAGAGCAAGCACGTATTACGGCTGAGCAAGCAGATAAACCTAAAAAAGAAGGGTTTTTCTCTCGTCTTAAAAAAGGTCTGTTAAAAACTCGTCTTAATATTGGTTCTGGGTTTGCATCAATATTCAGCGGCAAAAAAATAGACGATGATTTATTTGAAGAACTTGAAACCCAACTGTTAACTGCCGATTTAGGTGTTGACACTACCATGAAGTTAATCGACCGATTAACTGATGGCGCAAATCGTAAGCAGCTAAAAGATGGTGATGCGCTTTATGAGCTGATGAAGCAAGAAATGGCAACCATGCTCAAAACTGCAGAGCAGCCTTTAGTTATACCTGTTGATAAAAAGCCGTTTGTTATATTAATGGTGGGCGTAAATGGCGTAGGTAAAACAACCACTATAGGTAAACTAGCTAAGCAATTTCAAAGTGAAGGCAAGTCAGTTATGTTGGCTGCTGGTGATACGTTTAGAGCCGCAGCCGTTGAACAATTACAGGTATGGGGTGAGCGCAATAGTATTCCTGTTATTGCGCAGCACACAGGTGCTGATAGTGCGTCTGTTGTTTTTGATGCATTTCAAGCTGCTAAAGCTCGCAAGATTGATGTGTTAATCGCCGATACAGCGGGTCGCTTGCAAAATAAAGATAATTTAATGCAAGAGCTTGAAAAAATAGCACGCGTAATGAAAAAAATAGACCCAGATGCGCCGCATGAAGTGATGTTAACAATAGATGCTGGAACAGGTCAAAATGCTATCAGCCAAGTGAATTTGTTTAATCAATGTGTTGGTTTAACGGGCATTACCCTTTCAAAACTTGATGGGACGGCAAAGGGCGGCGTTATTTTTGCTGTAGCTGATAAATTTAATATCCCAATTCGTTATATTGGTGTTGGCGAAAGCATTGATGATTTACGCACTTTTAAGAGTGACGACTTTATTGATGCACTATTTAGCCAAGATGAGGACGACGTTTAATTTACCAAAAGGGAGCTTGCTCCCTTTTTAATTGCGAGGAATACCAATTGCATTTGTGTTTTTGATGAGGTTGGCATAATAAAAAATGATAAATTTTCAGCAAGTAAGTAAAACATATCCAGGAGGGCATCGCGCTCTCGAAAAAGTTAATTTTCATATCAAACAAGGTGAACTGGCGTTTTTAACCGGCCACAGTGGGGCGGGTAAAAGTACGTTATTAAAGTTGATTAGTTTAATGGAACGCCCGTCAGCGGGTAATGTATTTATTAACGGTGTTGATTTAAATAAGGTTAACTCACGCCAAGTTCCTTATGTTCGTCGTGATATTGGCATTATTTTTCAGAATCATCGTTTATTAGAGCGCTATACCGTATTTGATAACGTGGCATTACCATTAATTATTGAAGGTACTCACCACAACCAAATTGCAAAGCGTGTTCATGCTGCACTCGATAAGGTGGGTTTAATTGATAAAATAAAGTGTCACCCGTCTATGCTTTCAGGAGGCGAGCAGCAACGTGTTGGTATTGCTCGTGCTATTGTAAACTCTCCGCCAATTTTATTAGCCGACGAGCCGACTGGTAATTTGGATCCTGAGCTTTCAATGGAAATTTTGCGATTATTTGAAGACTTTAATAAACACGGTACAACGGTGCTTATTGCTACACACGATTTAGGTTTGGTTGCGCGCATGAAATACAGAAGTTTAACCTTAAAAGAGGGGCGAATGCTTCAAGATCCCTTAGCTGAGGGGGCATTATGAGCTTACTGTTTAAAGGTCGTCATAATAAAAACGAAAAGCAAAAAAAATCTATCTTGGCTGGCGGTTACTTTTTTATTATTAACATTTTTCGCCAAGGCGTGCATAGCCTCGGTGAAATGTGGCGAACCCCTTTGGCATCTTTGATGACAATTGCCGTGCTTGGGTTGAGCTTAACACTACCCGCCACACTTTATTTAGTTGTTAAAAATGTTCAACAAGTCAGTAGTGGATTTGAAGAAGCGAGCGAAATATCATTGTTTGTAAAAGAGACAATGAACGAGCAACAAACACAAACCTTAGTTAAACGACTGGCACTTTACCCAGAAATTGAAAGTGTGACGTTTATTTCAAAGCAGCAAGCGCTGAGAGAATTTAAAGATGTGTCAGGGTTTGGGCAAGCGTTAGAGTATTTAGATAGTAATCCACTTCCTGATGTTGTGCTTATAACGCCTACTAAGCGCCATAGTCAACCTAACGCAGCTAAAGCACTTTTAACCAAGCTTGAAAATGAGCGTGAGGTTGATTTTGGTAAGCTAGATATAGCTTGGTTAGAGCGTTTAAATGCACTCCTTAGCTTACTAAAAGAAAGTGTAATAACAATCACGCTACTATTATTGACTTCGGTTACGCTTATTATTGGTAATACTATTCGTTTATCTATTATGGATAAAAAAGAAGAAATACAAGTAATGAAACTGGTAGGGGCTACCAATACATTTATTCATGCGCCATTTTTATGGACTGGTATTTGGTATGGCGTTATTGGCGGGTTATTCGCTTTTGTATCGGTGGCTTTGATGATGTGGTGGCTATCTTCTGCCGTAAGTACTGTTGCAGGGGTTTATCAAACTAGTTTTTCGTTGATTGGCTTGTCATTAAAAGAATTTGGATTTTTGGTTTTACTTGCAACAAGCTTAGGCTTTATTGGCTCATACCTTTCTGTAAATCGTTATATTAAAGAAATAGAACCCGACAAAGTATAAGTGAACCAACCCAGCTCGATATGCGTATGTTGTTGAGTTGGGTTATACCCCATTATTAAAACTGTCATAATTTTGTACTATTCTCCATTTTAAGTAATGAGTTGTAAACGATGTGCTGCGCTAAGGTTAAGCCCTTACAGCGCCTTAATTCATCACTTATTCAGTCGCTTATAGTAGACTTAAATAACGCTAAAAACCTCTTGATTTATGATTCAAAAAAGTTTTAAATTGGGGTTAGCACTCTTAGGTAAAGAGTGCTAAGATGGTTTCAAATGTTTATCACCGAGGTGAAAAATGAGTAAAGATTTATACGCAATGGCACTTACAGTCGGACAACAAAGCGCAAGCATGGACGGTTACCTTCAAGCGGTAAGCACTATCCCTATGCTTAAAGTTGAAGAAGAGCAAGAGCTTGCCAAGAGGCTTCAGGAAGAAGGCGATCTTAGTGCTGCAAAGCAACTCATTATGTCGCATTTACGTTTTGTAGCGCATATTGCTAAAAGCTACTCGGGTTATGGTTTGCCACAAGCAGACTTAATTCAAGAGGGCAACATTGGCCTGATGAAAGCGGTAAAGCGTTTCGACCCTACCGTAGGTGTTCGTCTGGTATCGTTTGCAGTGCATTGGATTAAAGCAGAAATTCATGAGTTCGTGCTTAAAAATTGGCGTATTGTTAAAGTTGCAACGACCAAAGCACAACGTAAATTATTTTTTAATCTGCGCAAAAATAAAAAACGCTTAGGTTGGTTTAATCAAGCTGAAGTAAGCACTGTGGCAAGCGAGCTAGGTGTGAGTGAAAAAGAAGTGCGTGAAATGGAATCGCGTATGAGCGGCCAAGACATGGGCTTTGACTTAACTGGTGATGATGACGATAACGCACCAACAAGCACTTATTCACCCGTACAATACTTGACTGACGGCGCAGCTGATTTAGCTGATGACGTTGAGCAGCAACAGTGGAAAGAGCAGGCGCATACGCGTTTATTTAGCGCACTTAAAACACTTGATGAGCGCTCGCAAGACATTGTTAGCGCACGTTGGTTGTCTGACGACAAGGCAACTCTTCAAGAGCTTGCACAAAAGTACAGTGTATCTGCTGAACGTGTTCGTCAGCTTGAAAAAACAGCGATGAAAAAGCTACAAAGCGCTATGAGCTAATAGTGATTTGAGCAACAAATTTTAAAAGCCCTGCATGAAAATGCGGGGCTTTTTTGTTTTTGTATAGGTTGCTTTGAGGCAGTAAAGTCAGTTGAAATAAGCTGAACAGGTGCGCATAAACTATAGCGACCCGCTAATTTTTTCGATTTTTTAATGTGCTATTACATAGGAGGGTTTCACAATGTCATCAGTGCCTACAAATAAAGAAGAATTGTATCGAGCGATAAAACTAAACTCCGAAAAAATACTTGAAGACTATTTATCAATTCCAAAAGAGTATGCACACAAAAATGGTATCGAGGGTAATGTTAAAGGAGCGATAATTAATGTTGCAGATACACTCGCTTACCTTATTGGTTGGGGCCAGCTAGTGTTAAAGTGGCACGAATTAAAGTCAGAAGGTTCTAATGTAGATTTTCCAGAGACTGGGTATAAATGGAATGAGTTAGGTCAATTGGCTCAATACTTTCAATTACAGTTTAAAAGCTGGTCATATAGTCATTTGATTTTAGAGTTTGCAGTGACAATAGCTAAAATATTATCACTTATAGAGTCCTTAGATAATCATAGTCTTTATGGCACTGCTTGGTATGAAAAATATACGCTAGGCAAGATGATTCAGCTAAATACATCTTCACCCATGAAAAATATGCGCGCAAAAGTGAGGCGGTTTAAGAAAATCAATCAAATATAGCAGTAGATCATATGATATTTAAAATTTAAATACTCAGTACTTTTTGAGTGTTATTTTTTTAATTTTAACTTATTGCTTGCTATATTCTTTATCTGAACTTTACCTAGGGTGTATTGACCTTTGTGGATTGAAATTTGTTCAATCTAGGGGCGATTTAATCGCGGCGCGAAGTTTGTAACCTAGTGGGCTAAGTAAAAATCGAGCAACAAAGAGTTAATCGTCCCTAAAAAGAACCCAAAGGGCAGCGCATGTTTGGCATTTATGCTGCGTTATCGCCTATTTATGGGGAATGACCACACTTCATAGGCTCTGCCTTGCCTAAATACCAAACAGCCTGCTGCAAAATCAATCACGAAAGGTCAACGCGCCCTAGCACTTATTCTTTTACCCTCGGCCTGTGCGAGTTGAATGTATTTATGTTCGACCAGCTGTGAAACAGGCACAAGTTCGAAACCTTGCTCTGATAGTTGCGGCAATACTTTGCGTAAAAAGGCAATTGTTTCTGGGTAGGGGTGAGCAATTGCAATAGCAAAATTATGCTTAGTGGCTTGCTGTTTTAACTCATCAAACCTCAGTTGTAATTGTTCTGCAGTGGTTATGTTGTCCAAGAATACTTGGCGGCTAATATTAGCTACACCTAAAAAGTTAGCGGCATTTTGAGCTTGGCTTAAATCAGTAGTACGACTATCTAAAAAATATAAATGACGTTTTTTGAGAACTTCCATAGTCCACTTCATGGCTTGGCTTTGTTGCGTAAGTGCTGAGCCCATGTGATTATTAACCCCCTTAACTTGTGGCAAGCTCGCTAAAGCTGTGCCTAGTGTTTGCTGAAGCTGCTCTTTAGTCATATTTAGTGTAAGTGCGCCTGGGCCTAGCTCTTTATCATTTAGCGCCTGCATAGGGACGTGAAGTAATAACTCTTTATTTGATTGGCTAGCAAGCGTTGCAAAAATTTGTGAATAAGGTGTGTGAGGTAAAATTGAATATGACAATTGCCCAGGCAGGGTTAAAAATTCCAAGTCCCGTTGGTGATAGCCGATATCGTCAATCACTATTGCTATTTGTTTAGCTTTTACATCTATTGATGCAAAGTAAAATATCAACAAAAATGATGTTATTATTTTTATATTTATAGTTTTCACTTTATAATTTTTATTATCTTTAGGCTCAGTAAGTCGCTCTAAATAAAACGATATTATTGCATGCTGAGTAATTGTTTTGCTTTAACTAATTGCAAATCAGCTAGATTACTTACAGGTAATTGCTGAGTGCTTTTAGTTTGTTCGTTTTTTATTATAACGGCTTTATTGTTTTGTGAAAGGTTTGTTTGATTAATCGCCACATCGGGTGTTATTCCTACGCCATCAATTGATTTTCCTGACGGTGTAAAGTACTTCGCAGTTGTAAGTTTTAAGGCTGTATCTCCATTACCGAGGGGAATGAGTGATTGTACGGAGCCTTTACCAAAAGATTGATTTCCTACAACGGTTGCACGATTATTATCTTTTAAAGCCGCCGCTAAAATTTCAGCCGCTGAAGCTGAATTTTCATTTATCAGCACTACAATGGGGGCGCCTTTTAATACATCACCTCGTTTAGCGTAAAAAGTTTTATTTGCATCAAAAAAGCGACCTTTAGTTGTAACAATAGTGCCGCTTTGTAGAAACATATCAGATACGGCAATCGCACTTTGCAGTGTACCGCCGGGGTTATCTCGCAAATCAATAACAAGCCCCTTAAGTGAGTCATCATAATAGTTTTGCATTGCAGCAATTTGCAAAGCAACTTCTTGCAGTGTGTTATTAGAAAAAGTGTGAATGGCTAAATAACCAGTGCCAGAATCTAAGACTTTGCTTGTAGCACTTTTTAAATTTATTAGTGTTCGAGCAACGTTAAAAGATATATAGGCTTTACTTGTTTGGCGTTGTACGGTTAAGTTTATATCACTAAAGTTGCTATTTCTTATTAGTGTGGCGACTTCGTCAAGTGTCAGATTTTCAACGATCTCGTTATTAACACTTATGATAATATCGCTGGCTAAAATACCGGCTTTTTTGGCGGGAGAATTACTTACTACGTCTACGATGGTTATTTTGTCTTTAATACTTTTAACTTCAATTCCAAGACCCGTGTAGTGGCCATTGGTGTTGTTAAATAGAGCGGTGAGTTCATGCTCGTCTAGGTATTTGGAGTAAGGATCGAGTTTTGAGTACAAGCGTTCAAATTGCTGAGTGCTGTATTCTATGTGTTGGCTGTTTTGTAAGGCCAAATCGTCAACGTAATAGGTGTGTATATTAAATAAAATCTCATCTATTTGTTGGCTTTTTAATTCTTTTACTGAGCTAGCTAGAGCCTGGCTAAATGAAAAAATAAAACTAAATAAAAGCAGACTCATTATCAAGCCTGCATACATTGTTTTTGAATGGTTTGTAGTGGCGGTTTTATTTATCATCAGCTGCTCCAGAGCGGCGCAGCGGTTTATTCAATTAAATGCGTCTGCACCATTTTACAGGATTTACTGCGCGTCCTTTGTGGCGTATTTCAAAGTATAGACCAGAATTTGCTTGTCCGCCGCTTTGACCAACTAAGGCTAACGTTTCGCCTTCACGCACCATATCGCCAACATCTTTGAGAAGCGTTTGTGCGTGTCCATATAAGCTCATAAAGCCTTCGCCATGATCTACAACAATCACCCAGCCATAGCCTTTCAACCAATCAGCAAAGACCACTTGACCATTATGCACACTGTTAACATTAGCGCCTTCTGCAGCTCCAATCAGCACACCCTTCCAATCAATACCGCCATGCTTTCGTTGACCAAATGTGTGTTGCAACTTACCTTTACTTGGCCAATCTAGTTTTCCTTTGCTTTTATTAAGGCCGAGCAATTCAATTTTTTGTGTTTTTTCTTTTTCAAGCTCTTCGATAGTCGAGATTAAGGTTTGCTGGTTTTCTTTTAAATAGTTAATCGAATCTTTAGTACCGCTGAGTTGTGCTTTAAGGTTGTTAAAATTCGCTTTTCGCTCACTTTGGGCTGCAATTAATGCGGTTTGACGTCGTTTTTGTTCGTCATGTAGCTCAATTAGTTTTTGCTCTGTTTTTGTAAGTTCAACTTGATTCTGGGCAATTTGCTGTTGCAGTACTTTTAGCTCTTCAATTTGCTTTATTCGGGCTTTATTTAAATAGTTATAATAACTAAGTGTACGCTCAAACTTGGCTGTGTCTTCTTGATTTAGCATCATTTTAGAGTAGTCGTCGCCACCGGCCATGTAGGCACTTTTTAATTGTGCGGCTAAAATACGTTGAAACTGGACATGCTTTTCATCGAGCTGCTGTGCTTTTTGTTGCTGCTGCTTTTGTTGCTGTTGGGCTTTTTTAACTGCTTGCTCTGCCATATTCAGTGCTTTAGCATTTTTAGCTATATCTAGTTCATAGCTTTTGAGATTTGTTTGTAATTTGGCAATTTTTTTACGCTGCTCATTGTATTCGGCTTGGCTTTGGTTAAGAGCCTGTTGGACTTCTGATAAGTCCTTTTTAGTACGGTCTTCATTAGCGACAGCAGGAGCCGTCGCCAATGAAGTAAGTATTAAAGTGTATTGAATTAATAGATTAATGCGTCTATTCATGTGTTATTTCAGTGTCATGATAGGTGTGCCAGTCATTTCACTTGGCTGCTTCATACCCATTAAGTGCAGCATTGTGGGCGCTACATCGCTCAATGCCTTACCTGCTGATGGGGTTGCATCACGACCTACATAAATGAATGGTACAGGTTCGCTAGTATGTGCTGTATGCGCTTGGCCCGTTTTAAGGTTAGCCATTTGCTCGGCATTACCGTGATCAGCTGTAATTAATGCTTCGCCACCAAACTCTTCAAGTGCACTGATAACACGACCAATGCAAACGTCTACTGCTTCGCAGGCTTTAACGGCAGCTTCAAATACACCAGAGTGACCAACCATATCGCCGTTAGGGTAGTTACAAATAATAGCGTCGTATTTACCACTTTTAATTGCTTCAACGAGTTTATCGGTTAACATTTCTGAGTTCATTTCAGGTTGTAGATCGTATGTTGCTACTTGCGGCGAAGGGATAAGCTCGCGTGTTTCGCCTTCAAATTCGTTTTCGCGGCCACCACTAAAGAAAAATGTCACGTGGGCATATTTTTCGGTTTCAGAAATACGTAGCTGTGTTTTGCCATTTTTTTCAAACCATTCGCCTAAAACATTAACTAAAGGCGTAGGGCCAAACGCAACGGGTGCATTAATATCAGCAGCGTATTCGGTCATCATTACAAAAGCACTGAGTTTAGGTGTTTTTGTTTTAGTGAAGCCATCAAAGCTAGGTTCAACAAAAGCGCGCGTAATTTCGCGAGCTCTGTCGGCTCTAAAGTTTGCAAAAATGACAATGTCGCCATCGTTTATTGTTACTGGGGTTGCGCCTTCTGGGGAGATGGTTGTAGCGGCTACAAATTCATCGTTTTCATCGCGTTCGTAAGCCGCTGTAAGAGCAGCAACGCCGTTGTCATAACTATAGTCACCCTCACCCAGGGTCATTACGTTATACGCTTTTTCTACGCGGTTCCAACGGTTGTCTCTGTCCATTGCATAATAACGGCCGATTAGCGAGGCTAAGCGGCCGCATTTAAGCTCACTAAATAATGCTTCGATTCGTTCGATAGAGGTTTTGGCACTGCGCGGCGGTGTGTCGCGGCCATCTAAAAATGCGTGAAAATATACGTTTTTTGCACCGCGCTTTGCTGCAAGTTCAATACTTGCGACTATATGATCTTCGTGGCTATGTACGCCGCCAGGACTTAATAACCCCATGATATGAACTGCTTTACCTGCCTTTACAGCCTTATCTATATTTTCAACAAGTGCAGGCGTTGAATCAAATTCACCATCGTTAATTGCTTTAGTAATACGAGTGAAATCTTGATAAACGACACGTCCAGCGCCTAAATTTACATGGCCAACTTCTGAATTGCCCATTTGTCCATCAGGAAGACCAACATCAAAACCCGAAGCTGAAATTAATGTGCGTGGGCGTGTAGCCCATAAATTGTCTAATACCGGCGTGTTTGCTGCTAAAATAGCGTTACTTTGCTCATCTTCGCGATATCCCCAACCATCTAAAATCATTAATACCAGTGGTTTTTTATGTTCTGTCATAATAGTTCCTGAATAATTAACACCTGTCTGGCTTTAGCATACCGTGTTTTGTAGCTAGAATCAGCAATCAAAACAGCATATTAAAAATTTTCATAATACGGTGTAAAGTAAAGTTGTTAATGTGTGCTTGGTGAGTAGCATGCAGGGGGATTTATGTGCTTTTAAGCCGCCGTAAACTCGCATTTTAAGTTGGTTTGGGTATACTTGCGTGGCTAAAGTCTAAAATATCTAAAACATAGCGTTTTAGGATGTAATTTATAGTGGAAGTCGAATGGATCAATATATTGAATTTATCACCAATCACCCCATTTTAAGCCTTGCTTGGGTTGGTATTGTATTTCTTATTGTTAGTGGCTGGATAAAAAGTAAGTTTTCAGCTGTACGTCAAATAAATCCTCAGCAACTTACGTTACTTATTAACCGTGAAGATGGTCAAGTAATCGATATGCGTGCGCAAAAAGAGTTTAATAATGGGCGTATTTCTGGTGCTGAGCACTTAAGCCCAGAGAATGCGAAAAAATCTGACTTTTCAAGCCTTGAAAAGTACAAGACTAAACCCATTATAGTGGTATGTACTACAGGTATGACTGCCCAAGGTACTGCAACCGCTATGAGCAAAGCAGGTTTTGAACGTGTTTATGTATTAGCTGGGGGCATGGGGGCGTGGCAATCTGCGAGCCTACCAACCACAACAGGTCGCTAATCATTTTAGCTAGACCGATAGAGGATTTATTATGAGTAATGTTGTTTTATATACTAAGGCGTATTGTCCATTTTGCCAGCGCGCTCTTTCGCTACTAAATAGCAAAGGTGTTGAGTACACTAATATTGATATTGGTGTTCAGCCTGAGCTACGCGATGAAATGATTGCAAAAGCGGGTGGGGCAAGCACAGTACCGCAAATTTTTATTAATGATGAACATATCGGTGGCTGCGACGACATGATGGCTATTGAAGCGCAAGGTAAACTTGACGCTAAGCTAAGCGCTTAATTTAATTATAATAACGAACAAGTTAGGAATAACAATGAACGAAGAAACTCAAGATGTAGCAGCTCAAGAAAGTGGCGCACAATTTACAATTCAACGTATTTACACTAAAGATGTATCTTTTGAAACACCAAATTCGCCAGCTATTTTTCAAAAAGAATGGACGCCAGAAGTTAAGCTAGACTTAGATACTCGTTCTAATAAACTAGACGAAGGTGTATTTGAAGTTGTTTTAGCGCTAACTGTAACCGCTTCACTTGGCGAAGAAACTGCGTTTTTATGTGAAATTCAACAAGCAGGTATTTTCACTATTGCTGACGTTGAAGAGGTGCAACTTGCACACATGCTAGGTGCATTTTGTCCTAACGTGTTATTCCCATATGCGCGTGAAGCAGTATCAAACCTTGTTAACCGTGGTACTTTTCCACAGCTTAACCTTGCGCCAGTTAATTTTGACGCATTGTTTGCACAGTACATGCAACAACGTACTGCGCCAGCTGACCAGGTTACAGCAGACGCATAATTTATGAGTACAGCAACGACAGCTGTTACTGTATTAGGGGCGGGGTCTTATGGCACCGCCCTTGCTATTTGTTTAGCCCGAAATGGTCACAATGTGACGCTTTGGGGACGCAATAGCGACGACGTTGCCACGCTTGCAGCTGAGCGGAAAAATCAACGTTACTTACCCGATGCTCCTTTCCCTGATACTCTTTTTCTTGAAGCCGATTTACAACGTGCCGTTGCTAGTAGCGCTATTGTGCTTGTTGTTGTGCCAAGCCATGCATTTGGCGATACACTTGCGCAGATAAAGCCTGCATTGCAAGAAGGTGTAAAAGTTGCTTGGGCGACCAAAGGGCTTGAGCCAAACACGGGGCGCTTATTACAGGAAGTTGCTTTACAAGAGTTAGGTGATGGTATTCCATTAGCGGTACTTTCGGGTCCTACATTTGCAAAAGAGATGGCGATGGGATCACCGACTGCTATTTCTGTATCTTCCACGTCTCCTGAATTTGCTCAGCAGTTAGCTGATTTACTTCATTGTGGTCGCTCATTCCGTGTGTATAACAATGATGATTTTATTGGTATACAGCTAGGTGGTGCGGTTAAAAATGTTATTGCAATTGGTGCCGGTATCTCAGACGGGGTAGGTTTTGGCGCTAATGCACGTACTGCACTCATTACACGTGGTCTTGCAGAGTTATCGCGTTTAGGCTGCGCTCTTGGCGCAAAACCAGAAACCTTTATGGGAATGGCTGGTCTTGGTGATTTAATTTTAACCTGTACTGATAATCAATCACGTAATCGTCGATTTGGTTTAGCACTAGGTAAAGGCGAAAGTGTCGATGCTGCTATTGAGTCAATTGGTCAAGTAGTTGAAGGCTTTAGAAATACCAAGGAAGTGTATTTGCTTGCACAGCGTACTGGTGTCGAAATGCCAATTACTGAGCAAATCTATAAAGTTCTTTATGAAAATAAAGATATGAAAGAAGCTGCAATGGCGTTATTAGGCCGAGAGCAGCGTTCAGAATAAAAAATAAGCCTTCCAGTTCAATTATGTACTGTAAGGCTTGTTATTTCAGGTTTTAAAAATGCTTACCGACTTTTTCAGTTGCAGGGCCAGTGTTTTCATATCTTCTGAGTATGTTTGAACTTGTTCAATTTTCCCCATACTGTTTTGACCCGCAGAGACGACCTCATTAATATTTTTACTTAAGTCCTCAGCAACCGCACTTTGTTCGGATACAGCACTGGAAATATGACTCGACATATGTGTAATTGACTCTATCACTTCAGATATATTTGAAATCAATTCGCTGGCTGTACTTGCCGCACTCATGCTTTCTTGGCTCATATTTTTACTTAAACTCATAACATTTACAGCTGATTGTGATCCCTGTTGTAGTTTATTTATTGTTTCATGGATCTCAGCCGTACTTGTCTGTGTTCTGCTCGCTAAAGATCTTACTTCATCAGCTACTACAGCAAATCCACGGCCTTGTTCACCGGCTCTGGCAGCTTCAATCGCGGCATTTAATGCAAGTAAGTTCGTTTGCTCTGCTATTGCCTGAATAACATCTAGCATAGATACAATGCCCTGCACGCTATCTTCAAGGCTACCTATAACCGTTGATGCTTCATCGAGTTGAGCAGCTAATCTCTCTATTGAGTTAATTGAGCTTAAAAAGGCATCATGCACCTTTTTAGCATCTACATTTGCTGTTTCAGCAGAGCTTAGCGTCAACTTAGCATTACTTTCAATTTCTACTGCCGATGACGCCATTTGTGTAATTGCAGTGGCAATTTGATCTGTTTCCGACTGCTGCTCTGTCAAATAGCGAAAACCTTCACTGCTAACATCAGAGATGCTACCAGCAACGTTAAACGAATCCTCAACGGAAAGCTTAACATCGTTAATCAGCTCAGCTATTTTATGTTCAAACTGATTAAATGAAGCCGCAAGTTTTCCTATTTCGTCATTACGGCGAACAATTATTTGTTGAGTTAAATCGCCATCTCCATTGGCAATAGTTGCCATTTTTTCAGCAACTTCAGATAAAGGTTGAGCAACTAATTTTTTAAAAATATAAACTAAAACGGCGCCTAAAATAGTCACTAGGAGTAAAACTTTAATGATTGAAAATATAGCCAACTCAAGCAGTGCCGCTTCAATGTGACTAAATTCGACATAAAGGTTAATTTTGCCAACTTTATTTTGCGTTCCGGCATCATCATAAAACAATTCATTTTGTACCATTGACGGTGTTTCAGCCCCGTCGGTTTCAACAAAAAGTTGTCCGTTAGTATCATATATAGTGATTTTTGATATATTTTGAGATGCAACTTCCGCATTGATTAACTTTTTAGCTAGTTCATCTTGAAAATTCCACATCGCATTGGGCAGTGATAGCCCAATGCGTTCTTTTGTCAGATTAATCTCATTATCAAGCTTTAGTTTTAATTGGCTACTTTGTGCAGTGTAATCATAAACACCAAAGCAAAGTAAAACAAAAACCATTGCGCTTAATGTAGTAATAACCAGTCTAAATAAAATTGAACGAGTCAAAATAGCCCCTTACTTAAGGTAGTTTGCCATAATGGTATTAACATCGATTTTTGCTAGTCCTTGATTATAAATTGTTTGCCATTTTTGTCCTTCTGCATCATTTCTAAAGGCAATGTATAGCTTTTTATCTTCTAATAACGTTGTATTCATGGCTACTTTACTTTTTATTCCTGCTAAAGACTTATCTGTAGCTAGTAAATACTTAAGCACATTGGCATCAATCACCGCAGCATCAATTCGTCCAGCAGCTACTTTTTTAATGTTTAGGACATCAGAAGGTGCTGCGTCGCCTTTAATTGTGCCAGAAGCTATCATGTCATCAAGCTCCTTAGTGTTGACATAATCTTGTACAACACCAATACGTTTACCTGAAAGGTCATTCACCGATGAAAAGGTTATTGGCTTAGCACTATTTTGCACAAGGCCGAGCGGACCAGTGCCAGTTGCATCAGAAAAAATAAAATCACTGGTTTCGTGCATATATTCTGGAAAGTATCCAACATATTTTGAATTTGCTTGTAAGGCCGAATTTACTGCACGAGACCAAGGATAGAAGTCAACAATAAGCTCATGCCCTTCAGCCTTAAATGCAGCTTTTGCAACGGCTACAGATGCGCCTTGTTGTTCTAATGATTTATCAGAATAAGGTGGCCAAGCCAGTGATGTTAAATGCACTGTTTCAGCAGCGACGAAATTAGAAAAAGTAATAAAAATAAATAGTAATGTAATTTTCATGTATAAACCCTTAGAAATTAAATGTTCTTGAAACGGTTATTAGTAAAGTTGTATCGCCGTATGTTTCTAAATTTGTACCTTCATAGCCTGCAGTCAAATTCAAATCACTCCATGTATAATTTGCGGTTATACCCAATGCATCTAGTTATCGTCGAAGCTTAAATAATCAGCACTTAAGCTAATTGAGAATACATTATTAATTGGAATGTTGTGCGTCCAGCCTCTGTAGTAAAGTCATCCCATGCGTACCAAAAATTAAGGCTAGTAGTGCAAAAATTGAATTTAGCATAAGTTTTGATGTAATCATAATGGGAACTGAATTTATCACCTGAGTATGTCTATTGTGCAATATCAATATCTAGATTAATTAAATCGGTTAAGCTTGTGTAATAGCCAATATAAGCATCTGCTTCTATATCTGTCCCTTCTTGAGTTTGACTAACATAATTGAATAAGTAATCAGACGCTAAGGTAGCGGTTGCAGAGTAGGCTAAAAGTAACGAATAATAAAAAAGTTTTCCCATAGAGTTTTAACTATAAGTAAATAACTGCATGAGAATGAGCTTAGTTCAATAATTATATTTATGAGAAACGTACAAGAAAAAAAATTAGCGAATATTAGGGCGTGTTGAGCTGTAAGGATTAAAGTTTGTTCAATTTAGAGGTAATTAAATATTAATTGCTTCAGTTCGTAGAATGAATTGTTCTACTAATGCTCATTAAAAATAGCATTGAACAACTCTTTATTGTTGGCCCAGCTTTGGGCTTAGGAAATAATAGATTGATGATTTAGCCAAGGGCTTTAATTTTTACTTATGATATGCCTTGGCTTAAATGTAATAAAGGATCTAAAGCACTATTGTGCGTTAGGAAAGCCTAATTGACGCCACGATTCATAAACAAATACAGCGACTGCATTTGATAGGTTCATGCTGCGGCTATTGGCTTGCATAGGAATGCGTACACGTTGCTCATTTGGCAGTGCTTGGATCATATCATCTGGAAGGCCACGAGTTTCAGGGCCAAATACAAGGCAATCACCAGCTTCGTAACTTGCTTGATGATGAAATTGGCTACCTTTGGTGGTGCATGCATATACTTTTTTAGGTTTACATTTTTCAAGGTAATCTTCAAATGAGGCATGACGCTGAACATGGCTAAACTCGTGATAATCAAGGCCAGCACGTTTTACACGTTTATCGTCCCACTCAAAGCCCAGCGGTTCAATTAAGTGCAGCGAATAACCTGTATTTGCGCACAAGCGAATAATATTACCTGTATTAGGCGGTATTTCAGGTTGGTATAAAACGATATCCAGCATAGTGAGCCTTTTCAATAATCTAAAGTTTAACGATGTGCAGTATACACGAAACCCTCAAAAAAAATGATATACTCAAATTATTGAATACATCTATTTAGCGGATAAAAACGTGCATAACCGTAGTTACGAATTTTGGGTTAAAACTTCCAGTATTGTTACCATGGTCATGGTTAGTTTGATGATTGCTGCAAAAACGTGGGCATGGCTAGCATCGGGGTCTGCGTCAATGCTTGGCTCGTTAACCGACTCACTAATGGATATTACGGCCACGGCGATGAGCTTTTTGGTTTTAGGCTACGCGCTGCGCCCAGCTGATGACGACCATCGATTTGGTCATGGCAAAGCCGAAGCCATAGCGGGGCTTGGGCAAGCTGCATTTATTGCTGGCTCCGCTTGTTTACTTGCATTTCATGGTGTTGAGCGCTTGTTTAATCCCGTTGTTCTTAGCCATTCTCTTCTCGGTGTTTGGGTAAGTATTTTTGCCATTGCGTGTACTTTAGTTATCGTATTTGTACAAAATAAAGTGATTAAATATACAGACTCAATCGCAATTAAGGCCGATTCTGTGCATTACAAAGGCGACTTGATCTTAAATGCTGCAGTGTTACTCGCTATTTTATTAGCTTATTACGGGGTGTTGTATGCCGATCCACTCTTTGCAATTGGTGTGGCCGGCTACTTAATTTATAACAGTTGGGATATTGCCCGTGATAGTGCCGACCACTTAATGGATAAAGAACTACCAGATGATGAAAAACAAAGCATATTTGACATAGCCAAGGCGCATACTGATGTGCATGGTGTACATGGTATTCGTACTCGCCAAGGTGGAAAAATTAAGTTTATTCAAATGCATTTAGAGCTTGATGATAATTTAAGCTTAATTCGCGCACATAATGTAGCTGATGAAGTTGAAGCATTGATAACCAAAGAATTTGAGTCTCAGGTCGATATTTTAATCCACCTCGATCCATTGTCGGTAATTGTTAAGCCGTCACCGACCCACAAAACTGATACAAGCTTGTAAGCAGAGGTTTGCGTATTTCATCACGTTCAAAGAACAGTTCGTGCTTAGCGCCAGTAAAGCTTTCTAATACCGCGTTGTCGTGCCTGTTCGCCAATTTATAGTGTGCATTGTTGTCGACTATCTCGTCGTTTTGCGCGCTGGCAATGTACAGCGGAATGGATACGTTTAACGTATCCATCGACGATATAAATGCAAACGTAGCATTTAACCAGCCATAAGTAACACCACCAAGCTGTAGTAACGGCTCTTCATGATAGGTTTTTCTAAATAACTCGTAACGTTCAAGGCTACTGGTTAGTGTATTTAACGCAAATTCATCGGCAGTGTAATCGGTTTGTCCTAGCGCATAAGTGTTTTTAAAGCCAAGTTGTGTTGCTGTACTTGCAACGAATTTAGCTAAAGGTTTTGGTATGCCTTTAGTGTAAATGTCGAGCATAGGGGCTGAGAAAAATGCGCCACTAAAATTGTGTTTAAAATGTGCAAGATACTCAAACGCGACGGCTCCACCCATAGAATGGCTCACCAACACCTTACTCCCTTGCCAATGAGCATCTACAACCCGCTTATTAAATAAATTTAGATCAGCACTGTAATCTTTAAATTGGTTAACATGGCCTTTATGTTTATTTTTTAGCTGTCGGTAAGAGCGACCTTGCCCTTGATGATCGGCGATAAACACCGCAAAATTATTGTTATAAAGCTCCCACAACAATTCTTTATATTTATCTAATCCTTCAAGACGTCCTGCGCTGATAACAATTGCAGTGTGTGCATTATTAGGCAAAGCATAGGCATAAAATAGTTGCCCGCTAGGAGTCTCTAAATAAGCTTTAATGAGTGTTTTGGTATAAAAGTTATTAATCGTTAATTGATTACTTTGCAGGTCGTGCTCACTACTATAAAACATGGTTTACTCTTTAATTATCGGCAGGGTGATATTAGCACACAAGCCGCCTTGATCTTTATTCGATAATACTAAACTACCGCCGTGTGCGGTAATCGCATTTTTTGCAATTGCTAAGCCTAAACCAGTGCCACCACTTACACGATCCCTAGCATCTGATTGCCTAAAAAACGGCTCACAAAGTTTATTAAGTTGCTCATCTGGTACACCAGAGCCATCGTCACATATTTCTATATAAATTGCATCACAGTGCTTTAGTGTAACGCTAATGGTGCTATTTGCGTATTTAATGGCGTTACGCAGCAAATTTTCAAGAGCGCTGGCAATAAGCGCTTCATCGCAGTCAATGCTCACTTGTGCATCGCCACTTACTTGTAATTTTTTATTATTTTGTTTGGCCTCAAATTGTGCATCATTTAGCACATGGTCAACAATAATTTGTAGTGGCTGGGTTTGTAATGAAAGCGCTTGGCTTTTTGCTTCTAAGCGAGAGACTTGCAGCACATCAGCAATCATTTTATCTAACTGATTAGCTTCTTTTTCTATACGTAATAAATACGACTGACTAGCTTCGTTTGCTTGCATTTGAGCAAGGCCTGTTGCCATTTTTAAACGCGTTAATGGCGAGCGCAACTCATGGGATATATCGGCAAGTAAGCGTTTTTGAGAGCTAATAAGTAGCTCCAATTGATTTGCCATGCTGTTGAAGTCACGACCAAGTATGCCAAGTTCGTCTTTTCTGTTTACTGAAATAGCAGCTCGCGCACTTAAATCGCCATTGGAGAGTTTAATCGCGGCTTTTTTTAAGCTATTAATTGGCGCAATTAAATTGCGACTAAATAAAAAGCTTAAAATCAGAGAAGCAAAAATAGCAATAAACACTTTCATCCAAATAGGCATTAATTTTAAACGAATAAAAAACGGCTGTTGCTGATTAATATCTATTTCGTATAAATAAAAGTCACCTTCAGGCAGGGTTATTTGTATCGGTCCAAAAGCTTGGTATTTTTCGGTAAAAATAACTTGTGGAGCCATATTTTTAGTGAAATTAAGTAAGCTTAAATCTACATCACTCGGCACTTGTTTGCTCGTCAATGAATCCTCAAGTTGATCTGAGTTTAAATATAATAATTTGCGTTTGGATAGGCGAGGATGAGTGAGCGTTTCGCTAAGCGAACGCCTGTGTTTAATAACCGAGCGCTCAAGGTTTTTGGCTGTGTAAAGCAGGTTTTTCTTCATTGGCCCATGCAAAGGCTCATTACTTACCGCATTGATGGCAGTAATGTTACTTAAAAAAATGAGAGCAGTAACCGTGCCTATTATTGTTAACCAAAACCATATAAATATTTTAAAAAATAAATAATGTCTAGGGTTTTTAACATAAGTAAACAAAGCATACTTACTCGCCTTGAATGAATACATAGCCTGTGCCTCGCATTGTTTTAATTCGCTCTGTAGGGATATACTCAGCTATTTTTTTACGTATATTGCTAACGTGCATGTCTATAGAGCGATCGAATGATGCTAAGCGGCGACCCAATACTTCTTCGCTAATCAGCTCTTTACTTACCACGTCACCAGCATTTTTGCAGAGCAACGCTAATATTTCATATTCTGTGCCTGTAAGGCACAACACATGCTCGTTTATAGAGGCTTCTCTGGCAGCATAATTAACGATTACACCATTGATTAATACTTTGTTACTGGCCGTCATATTTAAACTATTTATATGCTCAATACGGCGCGTAATTGCTTTAACACGGGCGAGTAATTCACGGTGGTTGAAAGGTTTTGGAATATAATCATCGGCGCCTAGCTCTAAGCCAAAAATGCGATCGAAGTCTTCGCCTTTTGCAGTGAGCATAATCACCGGTGTCAATTTGCTTTGTCTTAACTGTTTAAGTACTTCAAAGCCATCGAGAGTCGGTAGCATTACATCAAGCAATATGAGTGCGTAGTCGTTCGCCTGAGCTAGCTTTAAGCCTTGCTCGCCATCGTGTACGCTTTGTATTTCAAAGCCCTGCGCCTTTAAATACTCGCTTAACAGCTCACAAAGGCCCATATCGTCATCAATCATTAATAGTTTCATTTGCAAACCCTTAGAGTTACTTATGGCGTAATTTTACGCGCAAAATTATCTGAAAGTGAATCTTTACACAACCTTTACACTGCTTTGCGTTACTTTGCATTGCAAGATGTATAGTTAACTCAGCTGATTAAGCAGTGACAACTAACCGAACTAAACCATAAGTTAAACCCATCGTTAAGGTATGATTATGACTAAATTAAATACACTTTCTAAATTAGTACTTGTTTGTGGTCTTGCAACTGCCACTCTAGGTGCTGGTAGCGTAATCGCTAAAAGTGACGGACACAAGCAAGGCCATTCTCAAGCGCATTTTTTACTTTCTGAACGTGGTGCTAATAAGCTTGATTTAACCGATGAACAACAAACCCAATTAAAAGCAATTTTTGAAGCTCAAAAAGCCCAAATGCAAGCGCTAAGAGGCACTGATAAAGAAGCACGAAAAGCGCAGCATGAGGCTAACAGAGCTAAAAAAGAAGCATTACTTGCTTCTGCTAGCTTTGACGAAAGTGCAGCGAAAGAATTATTAACGCAACGCCATCAAAAAAGCGAAGAGGTTGGACTCATTAAATTAAAAACTCAGCATCAGGTATGGCAAGTTTTAAATGCAGAGCAACGCGAGAAATTTGAAAAAATGCAAAAGCGTATGAGTAAAAAGCACCGTAAACAAAAAAGTTAATTTTACTTTTTTGTAAATACTAAAAAACCAGCGTAATGCTGGTTTTTTTTAGGGCATTATGGAGATAAATTATTTAAAAAAATCATCTTCATTTTTAGCCATCATGGCTTCAATATCTTCAATCATGTCTTGGCTAAATTCATCTGCGGAGGTGATTGGCGCCGAAATTTTATTATTTTCAAACGACCACTCACCGAGATCAATAAGCTGGCAGCGCTTTGAGCAAAACGGGCGAAATGGACTTTGCTCTGACCATTCAACTTTAGTTTTACAGGTTGGGCAGTTTACAACAGTAGGCATAAATTACTCTCTACAAATTTTTGGTGCATATTATATTGCTTAACCTGAACTCTGAATAATAAATTTAAATATCATTTATTATTCAATATATTAGTAAATACCTTAACCAGAGTTCAGGTTACTTAGATATGAGTCTCTAAGTATTCTAAATTATATCTTCAGAGCTTTATAATTATTACGGTGTGTCTTTAAAAATTAGTCACACGGTTAATTTCAGCAAGTGAGGTCATACCATCAGCGGCTTTACGAATACCAGATATACGCAAATTATTAAACCCAGCTTTAAGTGATACATCTGCTATTTCTAATGAGTTGCCGCCGCGCATAATAATTTGGGCAATTTCAGGAGTGATTTGCATAACTTCGTAAATACCCACACGACCTTTATAGCCATCAGTACAGCTATCACACCCTTTTGGTGCATATAGTGTCATTTCACTTATTTGTTGCGCGCTAAAGCCTTGGCGAGTGAGTTCTTCGCTTGGTAGTATTTCAGGCGTTTTACATTTAGGGCATAAACGACGTGCTAGGCGTTGGGCTATAATTAAGCTGATCGAACTTGCTACGTTATAAGCTGGCACACCCATATTTAATAAACGGGTAATTGTTTCCGGTGCTGAATTAGTATGCAAGGTTGATAATACTAAGTGGCCGGTTTGTGCTGCTTTAATAGATATTTCGGCGGTTTCTAAATCACGTATTTCACCCACCATTACCACGTCTGGATCTTGACGTAAAAAGGCGCGTAATGCATTGGCAAAGGTCATATCCGCTTTAATATTAATTTGTACTTGGTTAATACCTTCAAGGTTAATTTCAACCGGATCTTCTGCGGTGCTAATGTTGCGCTCTGGTTTATTTAGTATGTTTAAACCAGTGTAAAGTGAGACCGTTTTACCAGAACCGGTTGGCCCTGTTACTAAAATCATACCTTGAGGCTGAGCAAGTGCATCCATATATAATTTTTTTTGTTCTGGTTCGTAACCTAATACATCAATGCCTAGCATAGCGCTTGAAGAATCAAGGATACGCATTACTATTTTTTCGCCCCACAGCGTTGGCATCGAACTGACACGAAAGTCGATACTTTTTCGTTCAGTTATTTTTAGTTTTATACGGCCATCTTGCGGTTTACGTTTTTCAGCAATATCTAAGCGCGCCATTACTTTTATACGCGCAGAAAGTTTAGTTGCAAGAGTATTAGGCGGACTTGCTACTTCGTGCAAAATGCCATCAATACGAAAACGGATGCGGTATTTGTGCTCATAGGGTTCAAAGTGTAGATCAGACGCGCCTTTTTTAATTGCATCCATCAAAATTTTATTGATGTAAACAATGATCGGCGCATCTTCTTTTTCATCATCTTTTGGTGCGGAGTCTTTTACACCTTCGGTGTCTAAGTCTGCAAACTCTTTAAATTCATCATCACTTAAATTTAAACTTCCCGCTGCATCGAGTAATTGCTCAATTTTATTATTAAGCTGAATATAATCAACAACAACAATCTCACACGACAAACCAGTGCTAAATTCAAAATTTTCAAACGCGCCATAGTCGGTTGGATCAGAGGCTGCGATGTAAACTTTTCTATCTTTTTTTACCAGCGGTAAAATATGATGCTTGCGAATAAGTTTTTCTTTTACCAGCTCTGCAGGAATTTTCGCAGGATCAAAATCTTTTAGATCGAAGTAGGGTACGCGAAATAAATCGATGCATTGTGCAGCTAAATCTTTACTGTCGATTTTGCCACATTTAGAAATAAGCTCAGCTGTTGAGGTAAATTCTTGTTGTTTTTCTTTGACCATATCTGCATCGATACGACCAAGGGTAATAAACTTTCTCAATAACGGTGAGTTAATATTCATTGCGCACCTGTTTAAATCTTTCAATGTTAACAATTTATCAGAAAAAAGAAGGGGATTACATCACTCTTCACAATCTAGGCTAATTTTATAAGCTGAAACAGTAATATATGACCGTTTAAGTTGTGTTTTTTGACACTAATTTTAAGTAATGATCATGAAGTAACAAAATATCTAACTTTACGAGTGCTAAATCGCGGTCGTTATTTAAAATGTCGTCCGCTTTTTGCTGTTTATTTTCACGAGACATTTGCGTGGCAATAATACTATTTACTTGATCAAGACTCACGCCGTCGCGTTTAACTGTTCGCTCTACTTGTATATTTTTAGGTACGTCAATGAGGAGAGTACGATTGCACTGTTGATCAAGGTTATTTTCAAATAGCAATGGTGCAACTAAAACGACATAAACACTACTGGCCGCATTTAAATCGGCGAGTATTTTATTACGGATCAGAGGGTGAAGTAAGTTGTTCAGCCACTCTTTATCTGTATGGTCAGTAAAAATACGGGTGCGCAAGGCACTTCTGTTTAACGTACCATCGCTTAGTAATATCTCGTCACCAAAGTGAGCTATTATTGCGTTTAAACCTGTGCTGTTTGGTTCTACCACTTGGCGAGCGACTATATCGGCATCAATAATTGTTATCCCAAGCTCCTCAAACATATTACTGATAGCTGTTTTACCGCAGCCAATACCACCGGTTAAACCTAATACCCAATTTGGGCTTTTGGTGTTTTTTTCACCTGTTTGCTTATTCATTTTAGTAACCAACTAAATTTAAATACATAGATTGCAGTTGGTTGCCCCAAAGCATAGTGATCCAACCTGCGATTGCCAAGTAAGGGCCAAAAGGAATAGGGGTGGCTTTGTCTTTTCCTTGAATACTTAATAATGTAATACCAATAATGGCACCGACTACGCTTGAGAGTAATATAATCGTGAGCAGTGATTGCCAACCAAGTAGGGCACCAAACACGGCAAGTAATTTAAAATCGCCGTAGCCCATACCTTCCTTACCGGTAAGTAACTTAAATAACCAAAATACACTCCATAAGCTTAAATAACCGCAGGCCGCACCAATAATGGCATCGCTGGGTGATATGGTATAGCCTATTACAGATGCTATTAAGGCAAGCCACACAAGCGGTAATGTAAGCTGGTCGGGTAAGAGCATGTGATCAATATCAATGAATGTTAATGCAACTAATGCCCACGTAATTAAAATATAGAGTAATGCTTGTTCATTAGCACCCACAGTATATGCAACAACTAAGCTCAATAGCGCCGTAATGGCTTCAACAAGCGGGTAGCGTGCGGCTATCGTATTTTGACAACTTGCGCATTTTCCTTTTAATGCGAGCCAACTAATAATTGGGATGTTTTGCCAAGGTTTAATTGCAGCTTTACAGTGCGGGCAGGTTGAGTTGGGTTTTACTAAATTAAATGGCGTGGTATTTAAAGGCACGCTATTTTTAAGGTCATCCTCTAATAAAATACGGCATTCACTTTGCCATTCTTTTTGCATCATTAACGGTAGCCGGTAAATGACCACATTTAAAAAGCTACCTACACATAAACTAACTAAGCCAATGGCGGTTAAGTAAAACCACAATTGGCTTTGCATTACTTCTATAATACTTTGCATATAAAAAACCAAATAATTAAATAACAGAACCAAGTTGGAAAATAGGGAGGTACATAGCAACAATTAAACCACCGACCAGCACACCGAGTACAGCCATAATTAATGGTTCTAATAAGCTAGATAAGCCATCAACTGCATCATCTACTTCTTGCTCATAAATAGTGGCTACTTTGGCCAGCATATCATCAAGTGCGCCAGACTCTTCACCAATAGCAACCATTTGGATTACCATATCGGGGAATATTTTTGAATTGCGCATAGCCCAGTTCATTTGGTTACCTGAGGCAACCTCTGCTTTTATATCTAAAATAGCATAGCGATATACCGCATTACCTGAAGCACCCGCCGCAGAATCAAGAGCTTCAATTAACGGTACACCAGCTGCAAACGTGGTAGAAAGTGTACGCGCGTAACGCGCAACGGCTGCTTTATTTAAAATCATGCCTATTACAGGTAGCTTTAATATAACCCTATCGTTGGCATCACGTAGTTTTAAGCTTTTAAGTTTAGCTTCTTTAAAAATCCACCCAGCGGCAACCATTATTATTAGTATAATCCACCAGTATTCTTGCATAAATTCAGAAATAGCAATCACAAATAAAGTAAATGCAGGCAGCTCAGCACCAAAACCAGCAAAAATGTCCTGAAATTGCGGCACTACAAATATGAGCAAAATTGAAGTAACCATAAGCGCTATAACGAGTACCGCTATAGGGTAAAACATGGCTTTTTTGATTTTTGATTTAAGCGCTTCCGATTTTTCTTTATAAATTGCAACGCGATCAAATATTTTATCAAGAGCGCCCGATTGCTCGCCCGACTCTACTAAATCGCAATATAAGTCATCAAAATAACGTGGGTATTTTCTAAGTGCAGTAGACAGAGGTTGGCCGGCTTTTACGTCACCCGAAATCGCTCCCATTAGCTTGCTGACACTCTTATTAGTAGAGCCTGAGCCAATCATTTCTATCGATTGTATAAGGGGGACGCCCGCGATAAGCATAGTTGCAATTTGCCGAGTTACTAATGCTATATCTTTTGGGGTTATTTTTTGAGTATGTACACCAAATAAAGGTTTTGGTTTACGTTTAACTTTTGAAGGGGTGACCCCTTGTTTGCGAAGCTGTGCTTTTACTAATGCGATGCTGCTTCCCGAAAGCTCCCCTTCAAGCCGCTTACCTCGGGCACTAACACCAACCCACTGAAAAGTATCAATTTTCTTTGAATCAGGTTGTATGGCCATTTATAACTCTCACTAATCAATACAAATAAAAAAGGTAGCCAAATATGGCTACCTTGATGTTGTAGTTTTCTAATTATTTCGTAGTAACATTGTGGCATGAGCTCGGTACATACTTGTTTTTAGCCGCTGCATCAATAGAACAAGTCCAATTAATCTCACCTGCTGGTGGAGTACCTTTTACTAAAGCCGCTGAGCCTGTTTTTGGAGTCATTGCTATTGCAACTGCACCGGCTTTTGCTTCAGATGTTACTGTGATAACGCCTGTATCAGCAGCAACTGCAACAATGCCACAGTTTTCAGTTTTAGCATTAGCGTTAAAACCAGAGTTAAAGTCAGCACCTTCAGATGCGTTCATTGCGACAGTTGTTTTTGCTGCGCCTGCTAGGCTAATACACTCAGATACACGAGCTTTAACGGTGTAGTCTTGATACGCAGGCAATGCTACTGCAGCCAAAATGCCGATGATTGCTACTACAATCATTAATTCTATTAGGGTGAAACCCTGTTGTTTTTGAGTCATTGTTTTCATGTTTCCTCTCCTAAAGGATAGATTTTTGTATGTTCAATCATGTAAGTGGCAAGCCGCTTAACTTAATTGATTTATTTACCGTTTTATTTAAAGTAAATTTTACTGCATTTTTAGCTTAGGTTTAAAACACCAAAGCTAAATACGAATTCATTATATACAAGCTATTAAACGATTAACTAAACACTCATTCCTTTATATGCTAGTAATACCAAACTGCATAAATCTTTGAACAATTTAACGAATTAAATTGCACTATAACGTCGTTAAAAATTTTTTATTTAGAACAACTAGATACAAAAAATTTTGCCTAGTTCTAGCGTAATTTTCTTAACGTTAAATAGACCCCATATAAGCAGATTGATATAACAACTAATAACTCAGAGTATAGACATAAAATAAACAGTTTGGTGACTTTCGTTTTTACAACGTTAATAACAAGCTGCTTTTACTTGGTGCAGCTCTGTTACTTAGTATTGCTTTTAAAGTGTAAGTAATACACCGGTGTAATTCTATCACTGTTTTTTACTATTTAGCATCGTTGTAAAGTTAAAAAGGATACTTTATTTAACAAATTGTTACAAAGTAATCCTTTTGGGTTATTAAATGCTTTTTTTCATATTCTGTCAATGAATTAGCGAGGTTTAAGTTTTATTTTTGTATTATTTTCAGTCGAAACGCATAGACAAATCGATTGATTGTAAATTTTTTGTTAGTGCTCCGCTTGATATAAAGTCAACACCCGCTTGTGAGTAGGTTTTAAGCGTTTGTAGAGTCATATTGCCTGAAACTTCAAGCTTTGCGCGTTTATTAGTTAAAACAACGGCTTGCTTAATTTTTTCAACACAAAAGTTATCCAGCATTATAATATCAGCGCCAGCATTAATGGCTTGATCTAGCTCATTAAGTGATTCAACTTCTACTTCAATTGGTTTATTTGGGTGATTTAATTTTGCTTGAGTAACGGCTTTGTCAATTGTGCCACAGGCTGCGATGTGGTTTTCTTTAATTAAGAATGCATCAAATAAGCCAATGCGATGATTTGCTCCGCCGCCACATTTTACTGCGTATTTTTGTAATGCGCGCAGGCCCGGTATGGTTTTACGGGTATCGAGTAATTGTGTTGTGGTGCCACTTAACTCTTTTACGTAATGGGCCGTTGTTGTGGCTGTGCCAGATAATGTTTGTACAAAGTTAAGCGCGGTACGCTCTGCCGTTAATATTGAGCGGGCTGAACCGGAGGCCGTAAATAATGTGCTATTAGCTTTAACGGCATCACCATCATTTATAAGCACAGTTACGTTAACTGTTGAATCTACTTGTTTAAATACTTCAAGGATGATGTCTTTACCGCAAAATATGCAGTCTTCACGCGTTATTACTTTAGCGCTTGCTTGCTCGTTTTGTGGGATCAGTTGCGCGGTAATATCACCATCTTGCGCAGTTTGATAATTTAAATCTTCGTCGAGAGCCAAAGTGACTAGTTGAGTGATGAGAGAGTGCGAAATGGACATAGTAAAGCTCATAAGCGTTAATAAATTAAGCAAATTTTACTATGTTTGTTGATGAAAGAGAAGCGCTTAGCTTTTAATGCTCGGCTACAAACAAGGTCAGTTTAGAGATGGTTTTTCCTTATTTAACCTGAACTCTGGTTAAGAGATTTACTAACGTAGTTAGCGCTAAGAATAGTAGTTTGAGATAGATTTATTAGTTAGAGTTCAGGTTATTGAGCATTGATACCAAAAAACTTAGCATTGGACGTTACTCGCTATCATTTTTTTTATAAATCCTTTAGCATCAGTGCTATATATTTTTGGTATTAATACAATAAACGTGTCATGAAAATAGATTTAAATGGTGTGATGAGTAACACGCTCCAGCGTAGTTGTACGCATTTTGATGAGCGCCCAGATAATACCGATATTTCATTGTTGGTTATCCATAATATATCGCTTCCCGCTGGGCAGTTTGGTACGCCTTTTGTGGATGATTTATTTATGGGATCACTTAACTGTAAGGCTCATAAAAGCTTTGCTGATTTAGAAGGGGTTAGAGTATCTGCACATTGTTTTATTAAGCGTACTGGCGAAATTTTACAATATGTACCTTTTTCTAAGCGAGCATGGCATGCTGGTTTATCTGAATTTTCGGGGCAAACTGCGTGTAATAATTTTAGCATTGGCATTGAGCTAGAAGGCACGGATACCACGGCTTATACTTTAGCGCAGTACAAAGTGTTAACGAGTGTGGTGCAATCTATAATGCAACGTTATCCTAAAATAACACCTTCACGTATTGTGGGGCACTGCGATATAGCACCGGGTCGTAAAACTGACCCTGGCGATAGCTTTGATTGGCGATTGTTTTTTAATATGCTTGAGCAATCAAGCTAAGAGAGTAGCTACAATGATTTTGGTTTCTATAATAATTGCATTAATACTTGAGCGTTTAGGGGCTCGCTCAAGTTATTGGCAAATAAGTTATTACGCGAATGGTTATTTAAAACGCTCGACTAAATTACTCGCAGCGAAAGGTTTATTTGCCTCAGGTATTGGGTTTTTAATTTGGCTTGGGCTTCCTGTTATTGCGATGGCGTTTATTTATTGCTTATCTGACTTTGTGTTGTGGCACTTGGGTATTAATGTTGCCGTGCTTTTAGTGTGTTTTGGTTGTGCAAAACAACGTGCGTTATATAAATCATACTTAAATGCTTTAACGCGAGATGATGGTACAGCAGCATCGTTATATGCGTTGCAAATTGGGCAAAAGCGTACTGAGGATCAAGATAACGGCGAAACCTTTGGGCAAACATTAGCGTGGGTTAATTTTAGATTTTACTGCGCGGTTATTTTTTGGTTTGTTATTTTAGGTGCGCCAGGCGCTGTTTTGTATGCGTTAGTACGTACTTTTGCAGATCTTGTCAGAGAAGATCATAAGGTGATTTTTGCCAAACACTTTAAGTTAGTACATAAATTGTTATTTTGGCTTGATTGGTTACCAGCGCGTATAACGAGTTTTGGTTATTTAGTGATAGGAAACTTTAATAAGGGTACAAGTTGTTGGCTGCGTTATGCGCTTGATTTTTCCAGCCCTAATCGCAAGGTCGTCACTTGCACAGCATTAGCCGCTGAACAAGTAGAAAAACGCTATTACGGCTGTACCTACGAAGCCACTTGTATGATTAAGCTTGTTAAGCGCAATGTATTATTTTATTTAGTCCTTATAGCGTTGCTTACATTATTTGGTGGGCTGTCTTAAGTTAATACCTTCTTAATAAAGCACCTTATGCAATGTGAGGTGCTTTATCTTTTTATAATTTTCAAACACAATAAAATAGAGTGAAAACTCTAAATTCATCTGGTCAGACCAATTGCTTTTCATCTTGTTAACGTTCTCTTTTTGTATCAAATTGTGTATTGTTTGACCTTCGTTCAAAATGCGTTACGCTACTGCTATTACTCAAATGTTGTGTAAATTGACAGCTATTAGGCTTTTTGATACCTTATTGTCAAATTTTGGTATGACCAATTTACCTTCTGGGTAAGTCATACCTCTTAAAGCCTTGTTTTATGGGCTCTTGGTATTAATACAACGCGGACGTTGATTCATGTCTTTAAAGATTAAAGCAGCAAAATTATCTGATGTTATTTTACAGCAACTAGAGAACATGATTCTTGAAGGCTCATTAGCACCAGGTGAAAAGTTGCCACCAGAGCGTGAACTAGCAAAGCAGTTTGAAGTGTCTCGCCCATCGCTGCGTGAGGCGATTCAAAAATTAGAAGCAAAAGGTTTAGTGACGCGTCGCCAAGGTGGTGGCACGTTTGTAAAAAATCAGCTAGAAGAAGGCCTTACTGATCCATTGTTTGATTTGATTAGTAAGCATCCTGAATCGCAGTTTGATTTACTTGAATTTCGTCATGCATTAGAAGGGATTGCAGCTTATTACGCAGCACTGCGCGGGACCAGCACCGATTTTAGCAAAGTAAAACAAAGCTTTGATGAAATTGCCCTAGTTAATGATGATTTACAGCAAAAAGCAAAAGCGATTAATGAATTTCACTTTAGCGTGGCAGAAGCCTCACATAACGTGGTGTTATTGCATTTAGTTAGAGGTATGAAAGCGCTGCTTGAGCAAAACGTATTGCAAAATTTAACTGTTTTATTAAAAAAGTCAGATATTAGCAGTCAGTTAGCCCAGCACAGGCGTTTATTAATGGATGCCGTTATTGACGGTAATCCAGAACAAGCCCGTTTAGCAAGTAATGCGCACTTAGCATTTATTGAAGAAGCATTGCTTGAAGCAGGCAAAGAACATTCGCGAATTGAACGTAGTTTAAGACGCACCAAACAAAATTAAGTTAATACGCGACTACTTTGAACACACTAAATCAAGTAGCAGTGAGATTAAATTAACAATATTCGTATTTTACACATAAGGAAACCTCCATATGTCTGAAGTCAATAAAATTGACGTAGACGCGCTAGAAACACAAGAGTGGTTACAAGCTCTTGAATCAGTTGTGCGCGAAGAAGGTGTTGAACGAGCTCAGTTTTTACTTGAGCAAGTATTAGAGCAAGCCCGTTTAGACGGCGTTGATATGCCAACGGGTATTACCACGAACTACGTTAATACTATTCCTGTAGATCAAGAGCCTGCTTACCCAGGTGATGTAAATCTTGAACGTCGTATTCGTTCAATTATACGTTGGAACGCGATTATGATCGTTCTACGTGCATCTAAAAAAGATCTCGACTTAGGCGGCCATATGGCGTCTTACCAATCATCTGCTGCATTTTATGAAGTGTGTTTTAACCACTTCTTTAAAGCACCAAATGACGTAGACGGTGGTGACTTAGTTTATTATCAAGGTCATATTTCTCCAGGTATTTACGCGCGTGCATTTGTTGAAGGGCGTTTATCGGCGGCACAACTAGATAACTTCCGCCAAGAAGTAGATGGCGAAGGCTTACCATCGTACCCACACCCTAAGTTAATGCCTGAATTTTGGCAGTTTCCTACGGTATCAATGGGCTTAGGTCCTATTTCGTCTATTTACCAAGCACGCTTCTTAAAATACCTAGATGGTCGCGGCTTAAAAGACACTAAAAACCAACGTGTATACGCGTTTTTAGGTGATGGTGAAATGGATGAGCCAGAATCACGCGGTGCAATTTCTTTTGCTGCACGTGAAAAGCTAGATAACCTTTGTTATTTAATTAACTGTAACTTACAGCGTTTAGACGGCCCAGTTATGGGTAACGGTAAAATTATTCAAGAGCTAGAAGGCTTGTTTAAAGGCGCTGGCTGGAACGTAATTAAACTAGTGTGGGGCAGCGGTTGGGATATTCTTCTAGCTAAAGACACAACGGGTAAATTACTACAGTTAATGAATGAAACAGTGGATGGCGATTACCAAACATATAAAGCCAAAGATGGCGCGTACGTACGTGAGCATTTCTTTGGTCGTTACCCAGAAACAGCTGCACTTGTGGCTGACATGACAGATGACGAAATTTTCGCGCTTAAGCGTGGTGGACATGAACCGTCAAAATTATTTGCTGCATTTAAAAAAGCAGAAGATACGAAAGGTCGTCCAACTGTAATTCTTGCTAAAACTGTAAAAGGTTACGGCATGGGTGAAGCGGCTGAAGGTAAAAACATTGCGCACCAAGTGAAAAAAATGGACATGTCGCATGTTGCACATTTACGTTCACGCCTTGGTCTTGATGATTTAGTTTCTGAAGAGCAACTGGCAGAGCTGCCTTACTTAGAGCTTGAAGAAGGTTCGCCTGAGCATAAATACCTTCATGCTCGTCGTGATGCACTTAAAGGTTATACGCCTAAACGTATTCCACGCTTTAGTGAAAAACTGACATTGCCAGAAGTAGACGCGTTTAAACCGCTACTTGAAGAGCAAAAACGTGATATCTCTACTACTATGGGCTTTGTTCGTGCACTTAATATCTTATTAAAAGATAAAGGCATTGGTAAAAACATCGTACCAATTATTGCCGATGAAGCGCGTACATTTGGTATGGAAGGTTTATTCCGTCAAATCGGTATTTACAACCCACATGGCCAAAACTATACACCACAGGATCGTGATATTGTTTCTTACTATAAAGAAGCGACTTCTGGTCAAGTATTGCAAGAAGGTATTAATGAGTTAGGTGCAATGTCGTCATGGGTTGCTGCAGCAACGTCATACAGCACTAACGATTTACCAATGATCCCATTCTACATTTACTACTCTATGTTTGGTTTCCAACGTGTTGGCGACATGGCATGGATGGCGGGCGATCAACAAGCACGTGGTTTCTTATTAGGTGCTACTGCGGGTCGTACAACGCTAAATGGTGAAGGCTTGCAACACGAAGATGGTCACAGTCATATTCTTGCTAATACGGTTCCTAACTGTATTTCTTATGACCCAACTTACGCGTTTGAAGTTGCAGTTATTGTACAAGACGGTATTCGTCGTATGTACGGTGATGATCAAGAAAATATTTACTACTACCTAACGCTTATGAACGAAAACTACCATCAGCCAGCTATGCCAGAAGGCGCTGAAGAAGGTATTCGTAAAGGTATTTATAAGCTTGAAAGTTACGCAGGTAAAAAAGCCAACGTACAGCTATTAAGCTCAGGTACTATTATGACTGAAGTACGTAAAGCCGCTACGATTCTAAGCGAAGAGTATGGCATTGCGTCTGACGTGTTCTCAGTAACGTCTTTCAACGAATTAACGCGTGAAGGTCAAGATGTTGAGCGTTTCAACATGCTTAACCCTGAAAGCGAGCAAAAAACAGCATATATCACAAGCGTATTAAACGACTCTGTGACTGTTGCAGCAACGGATTACATGAAAAACTACGCTGAACAAGCGCGTTCATTTATTCCAAGCAGCAACTACAAAGTGCTAGGTACAGATGGTTACGGTCGTTCTGATAGCCGTGAAAACCTACGTCGTCACTTTGAAGTTAACGCGGGCTACGTTGTTGTTGCTACGTTATCTGAACTTGCTAAACGCGGTGAAGTTGAGAAGTCAGTAGTTGTTGAAGCACTTAAAAAGTTCAACATCGACACTAACAAACTTAACCCACTGTACGCATAAGAGGTTTGCAATGAGTATTGAAATTAAAGTACCTGATATTGGTGACGACGAAGTAGAAGTAACCGAAATATTAGTAAGCGTTGGCGACAAAGTAGATGTGGACCAATCACTATTAAATGTTGAAGGCGACAAAGCATCAATGGAAATACCTGCTTCGCAAGCGGGTACAGTGAAAGAGATTAAAGTAAACGTTGGCGACACCGTTACAACGGGCTCTTTAGTGTTTTTGTTTGAAGGCGAGAGTGAAAGCACTGGCTCGACTAATGCATCAGCCGCTGCTCCAGCTAAATCTGAAGAGGCAGCACCTGCTGCTTCTACAGGTTCTTCGACTAAAGAAGTAACCGTACCAGATATTGGCGATGACGAAGTTGAAGTAACTGAAATCATGGTTGCTGTTGGCGACACCGTTAAAGAAGAGCAATCTATCTTAAACGTTGAAGGCGACAAGGCTGCAATGGAAGTGCCAGCACCATTTGCTGGAACGGTTAAAGAAATTAAAGTAGCCGCTGGCGATACAGTTAAAACAGGCTCGTTAGTGTTTGTTTTTGAAGTAGCAGGAAGTGAATCTGCAGCACCGGCTAAAGAGTCGGCTCCTGTAGAAGCGCCAGCAGCTAGCTCAACAGCAAACGCAGCACCAAGTACTAAAGAAGTTAATGTACCTGATATTGGTGGCGATGAAGTTGAAGTAACTGAAATTATGGTTGCAGTTGGCGATACGGTTTCAGAAGATCAATCAATCTTAAACGTTGAAGGCGACAAAGCTGCAATGGAAGTACCAGCTCCATTTGCAGGTACAGTTAAAGAAATTAAAGTAGCCGCTGGCGATAAAGTATCGACTGGCTCATTAATTTTTGTATTTGAAGTTGCAGGCAGCGCGCCAGTAGCAGCACCTGCACCCGCTGAAAAATCAGCACCTGCAGCGGCGGCTAAAACTGAGTCGGCTCCCGCTCAAGCAGCACCAGCAAAAGCAAGTAATGAAAGCTTCACAGAAAACAGCGCGTATGCTCATGCATCACCTGTTGTTCGCCGTTTAGCGCGTGAGTTTGGTATTAACCTAGCTAACGTTAAAGGCACTGGTCGTAAAAACCGTGTGGTTAAAGAAGACGTGCAAAACTATGTTAAAACACTGGTTAAGCAAGTTGAATCTGGTCAATTATCAGCAGGTAGTAATGCTGGTGGCAGCGAGCTTGGTCTAATTCCATGGCCTAAAGTAGATTTTGCTAAGTTTGGTGAAATTGAAGAGAAAAAACTATCTCGCATTCAAAAGCTATCAGGCAAAAACTTACACCGTAACTGGGTACAAATCCCACACGTTACACAGTTTGACGAAGCTGATATCACCAGTCTTGAAGTATTTCGTAAAGAGCAAAATGCACTTAGCGAGAAGAAAAAGCTGGGTGTTAAAATCACACCTCTTGTGTTTGTGATGAAAGCAGCGGCTAAAGCACTTGCAGACTTCCCAACATTTAACTCTTCACTGTCTAACGATGGCGAAAGTTTAATTCTTAAGAAGTACATTAACATTGGTGTTGCTGTTGATACGCCAAATGGTTTAGTAGTGCCAGTGTTTAAAGATGTTGATAAAAAAGGCATTATTGAATTATCACGTGAACTAATGGAAGTATCTGTTAAAGCCCGTGACGGTAAGCTTACATCGTCTGATATGCAAGGTGGCTGTTTTACTATCTCTAGCCTTGGCGGTATTGGCGGTACGGCATTTACGCCGATTGTTAATGCGCCAGAGGTTGCTATTTTAGGTGTATCTAAATCTGAAATGAAACCTAAATGGAATGGTAAAGAGTTTGAACCTAAACTAATGGTTCCACTTTCTATGTCATACGACCATAGGGTTATTGACGGAGCATTAGCTGCACGCTTTACTGTGACTCTTGCAAGTTACATGAGCGATATTCGCCAGTTGGTGATGTAACCAGTTTAGAAAAATTGGTATACGCAATAAAATAAATAGAATCAAATCCCAGCCAGTTGTTTTTAGCTGGGATTTTTACCATTTGCAATGATACAATCTTTGTACGAATTGCATCACTTTGTGCGCTGCTCACTCTTTCTGCCTTGCAGAAACATGGCAGTTAAATTTTAGGGCAGTGTCCCGTTCAAACAATTAAGGTAAAAGCATGAGCAACGAATTAAAAACTCAAGTTGTTGTACTAGGCGGTGGTCCTGGTGGTTATTCTGCGGCTTTCCGTGCTGCTGACTTGGGCTTAGAAGTTACATTAGTAGAATCTCGCGAAACATTAGGTGGCGTATGTCTTAATGTTGGTTGTATTCCTTCTAAAGCACTTTTACACGTAGCTAAAGTGATTGATGACGCAGCTGAAATGTCATCTCACGGTGTTACTTTTGGCGCACCAAAAATCGATCTTGACCAAGTTCGTACTTGGAAAGATTCTGTAGTTGGCCAGTTAACTGGTGGACTAGAAGGTATGGCCAAAATGCGTAAAGTGAAAGTTGTATCTGGATACGGCAAATTCACGGGCAGCAATACTTTAGTAGTTGAAGGCGCAGACGGCGCTACAACTATCACGTTTGATAACGCGATTATTGCGGCGGGTTCTAAACCAGTTAACTTACCTTTCATCCCACAAGATGACCGCGTAATTGATTCAACTGGCGCGCTAGAGCTTAAAGATGTACCAGAAAAGCTACTTGTATTGGGTGGTGGTATTATCGGTCTTGAAATGGGTACGGTATACCGTGCGCTAGGTTCTGCAATTGATGTTGTAGAATTTGCTGATCAATTAGTACCAGCAGCTGATAAAGACATTATCAAAATTTACCAAAAATACGTAAGCAAAAAATTCAACGTAATGCTTTCAACTAAAGTTGTTGGTGTTGAAGCTAAAGAAGACGGCTTATACGTAACGTTTGAAGGTAAAAACGCACCAGCAGAACCAGTACGTTACGACAAAGTACTTGTTGCAGTTGGCCGTACTCCAAACGGTAACTTACTTGATGCTGAAAAAGCGGGCGTAAACGTTGATGAGCGTGGCTTTATTAATGTTGATAAGCAATTACGTACTAATGTAAGCCATATTTTTGCAATTGGTGACTTAGTTGGCCAGCCTATGCTTGCGCATAAAGCGGTTCATGAAGGTCATGTTGCTGCAGAAGTTATTTCTGGTCAGAAGCATTTCTTCGACCCTAAATGTATTCCTTCAATTGCGTACACAGACCCAGAAATCGCTTGGGTAGGTGTTACTGAAAAAGAAGCAAAAGAGCAAGGCTTGAGCATTGAAACTGCGGTATTCCCGTGGGCAGCTTCTGGTCGTGCTATTGCATCATCTCGTACTGAAGGTTCTACTAAACTTATTTTTGATAAAGAAAGTGGCCGTATAATCGGTGGTGCTATGATTGGTATTAACGCGGGCGAAATGCTTGGCGAAATCGGTCTAGGTATTGAAATGGGTGCAGATGGTGAAGATTTAGCGCTTACTATTCATGCTCACCCTACATTGAATGAATCAATCGGCCTTGCAGCTGAAATTTTTGAAGGTTCAATTACTGATTTACCAAACAAAAAAGCAGTTAAAAAGAAGAAGTAATTTAACTTTTTAATTTAGTTTCTAAAAACCCAGCTTTGCTGGGTTTTTTTATGTCTGGTTTTTAATTTAAGAGATGTTGAATTAATTCAATGACTATAAATATAAGATTAAATAACAAGAAGTCGTTACAATGCGCGCTTAATTAATTGAAGGTAAATACAGTGAAAAACTCAGTTTTAGCATTACGCGCTCAACAAATAAGTGAATCCCGTCGAGAGTTTAATGCTCGAGGCGGTAAATTAGATCGCTGTGAGCAATGCTTAATAGCTAAGCACTACTGTATTTGTAAAGGTGTTGAGCATGCAGATTGCGAGGCTGCTGTGTGCTTATTAATGTATCACAATGAAAGCTTTAAACCTTCAAATACAGGGCGTTTGATTGCTGAGATAGTACCAAATAACCACGCTTTTAGATGGGATAGAACAGATCCTAACCCAGCGCTTTTAGCTTTGATAAGCGATTCACAATATCAGCCTATGGTGGTTTTTCCCGCTGAGGATGTAGAAGAAGGTAGAGCCATCACAGAGGTTAATATTGAATCAGGTAAAAAGCCGCTATTTATATTTTTAGATGGTACGTGGCGCGAAGCTAAAAAAATGATTCGCAAAAGCCCTTATTTAGATAACTTGCCTGTACTTTCTGTTACTGCTGATAAACTATCTGATTATCGTCTAAGAGTTGCGCCTCATGCGCATCAATTAGGCACTGCTGAAGTGGCTATTATGGTATTAGCGCTTGCGGGCGAAATGGATGCATCAACAAAATTAGAGCAGCATTTCATCAAATTTCGTGATGCGTATTTACTCGGTAAGCGTAACAAAGGCCGGCCGTTAGAAGGTTAATGTTAAACACAGCTGTAGCTTTAACCTCGAAAGATAAATAACCTGAACTCTGGATAATAAATCTATCTCAAGCAGCTATTTTCAGCGCTAACTGCGTTGAATTTACTTGCAATAGGCCAGCTATTGACGCGTAAACTCGCCTTGCTTTCACGGAAAATCTCTGGCTAGAGAAAATAAATTTAAATATCATTATAATTCAATGTGTTAGTAAATATCTTAACCAGAGTTCAGGTTAGATAATAAATTTATTATAAGCCGCTATTTTCGGCGCTAACGGGGTTGAATTCACTAAAGTCCCATAATCAGAACTTAACATGTGTCCCCTTGGATATAATTGTACTGGCAACAAAAAGCTAATTGACTGTAGATGACAGCTCTCTACTTTGCTTAAACATCAAACATCAAACATATTGCCGAAAATGTAATTTCATAGGTTAATACTAACCCGCATCAGTATTTGAATAATTCGATTTTTACATTTTGAAATAAGCTTTCCTTAATTCCTCCTTTACTTAAAATCAATCCTTTTTCATTGTTATTTTTTGTTTTGTTAATTCTTTTTTACGCCGCTTATCCCATCAAACTGTCCTCCTGTACCATTTTTAGATAAATCAAATTGTACCCACTAGATATATGTTTATAAATTTCGTAATGTTTCCAAATGGTGAACAGCTTGTAATAAGTTGATGCATCCTCATTCGATTTCACTCTCGATTACACCCAGGTTCTATTAGCGCTTAGAGCTTAAAAGGCCCTATTGCACGGATAGATTTAACTTTCCGATAAGGAGATAACTAAAGAGCTCGATTAATGTAAAAAATGAAAAGATAACGATTAAATAATCATATAATTTAGGAAATAGAAAATGAAATTAATAAAATTAAAAAAAACCGCAATTGCTACTGTTATATCGTTACAGCTTTTGGGTTTTGGCCAAGTTGCAATAGCCGATAGCAAGATCCCAGAAATTTCACCAATCATGTACGACACACTCGGTGGTGGCTTAGATGGTGCTCCGCTATTTATTGACGTTGGTTCGGATAGTTTTTTACTTGAGAAAGATAAGTGGCAGAGTATTCAAATATTTGCAGAGTCGGCCGTTGGCCTACCAAATAGTGAGGCAGCTTTTAGAAGCGCAACTCGCTATCCTAATAGCACACCATTGAATAATCACTATATCTCTCTGATGGGAACGTTTGGGTCTATCTATTCACTAGGAGAAAGCTGGAACCGTAAAATTTATCCTGATGCGATTAATCTTGCTACAAAATTAGCAAATTATTCGGATATTCATTTGGCGTTAATTCAACCTTTTATCAATGGGTTAACTAGCTTACAGAACGCATCTCTAAGTGGAGATTTAAAAGCTGCTGAACAAAACCGTCAAACTACCATTGCATTTCTTAACACCTTTATTAATTTTGTCGATGGCAACCTTACTTCAACAGAATTGCTAGTGGACCAGATAATCGCTTTTCAGTCTGGTTTAACCACACAATCTGGTCAGCTCAATCAATCCGAGATGACTCTTGGCGATATTCTAAATAAAGAAGAGCCCGCTAATATTCGTTCCCGTATTGCTAAGTTAAAAGAAAAAATAGCAAAATTAAATGATGATATTAGTGATAAGGAACGCGACATAGGTTTAACGGCTATTGGCGGTCCATTAGCCTTACTTATAGGCGGCAGCATTCAAGGCGCTCAGCTAGAAAGTTTGAAAGACGATGTTAAAGATATTGAATCTCAAATCGAAACTCAAAATAAAGAGCTGGCACATGCTAGCAAATTAGCAACCTCATACGAAGTCGCAAAATATCAAGTAGAAGGCATGAATACAAAAATAAAAGATGCACTTAGAAACGTACGTTCAATACAAGTGCACTGGCAAGCATTGCACAGCGATATGAGCTCGCTAAGGGACGTACTTAAAGAGTTAGACGGCGAGAATGGATTGCGTAACGCCAATGTTGTGGTTGCCGGTATTGTTTCATCACCACTTGCTAGTAATGCTAGCAACTCTTGGATAAACATTTCCAATAAAGCGAAAGCGTTCTTACAAAACGCATACCTTCCAATCTCAAAACAATAAACTAACCACTATTCAAACAGTTGCACTTTTAATCAATATAAAGGAGTAATCTAGACTGGGTCTAGGTTATTTCCTTATGTTGTTATTTTTCTGCAACAGGGAGTTATTATGAAATATTCTTTACTCAGCTTATTAATAGGCTGTACTTTTGCGAGCCAAGCGGCCACATGGTCAGATTTATATCAGCTTAAATCTAGCGATAATTTGCCTACTGTCACGATGAAAAGCCAGCAACGGGTTGATGATCAAAATTATTTGGTGTCAGCCCTTCACTTAAACCTTAATGACGTGCTAAATAACGCAAAGGATCACAGTACTATAGTGATTGCTGCCGACACGGTTGAAATTAATCGAAACATGCTATTTGATGCGCCAAACAAACGGATATTTATTGTTGCACGAAAAATCATAGGAAATGGCACTCTCAGTATTAATTTAGACACTCAAAAGGCGCAAGCATCGACGCTAGTGTTGGTAGCGGACTCTGTAGAAGCTAAAATTAATATTGTAACAGCGCACTCATCAAGTGACGGAGAGCTTGAGCGCTTTAGTGTTGAGCCAAAATCATTTGGTACACTTTACCAAGTTTTTCAAGGGAATAAGTTTACAAGACCGATTTCGTCTGATCTAATTTCTTTGATTTCAGTCCATAAAGAATACATTTTAGATGTATTTGAAAAATCTTTTGATATGGCTGTTTCTATTTATGATCAAAACCCTGCATTGAGCCTCGAAATGCTAACTTGGGCTGAGTCTATTTTAAACTCAGCGCACAGTGTAAGAGAGTCAACATCTCAGTCAAAGAACTTTTACTTGCAGCTTGCTAATTTTAAACAGTTTTTATCTTACGCAACCATCAATGAAAATTATGTGCCTAGCTTATCTCTTGATTTTTACAAGCTAACGCTTAAAACCTATATAGAGGCAATGGAAGCATATCAAGGCAGCTACAATAACTTTAAACAGCAAGGCCGTAGTTTAGAAAGTAAACGCCAAGATCTTACCTTGATGCAGGATAATTTATCTGACGTTGCTGCCGCTGAGCAGCGTATTATTTCTCGTTCAGTGGAGCAACTTAACAGCTTAGTAAAAACGCTTGGTGAGCAAAAGAATTCGTTTCAAGCGCAAGATAACAATGTATTTGATTCAGCTTTAGTTTTTGAAACGGGGATCTCGGATTACAAACAAGACAAAATAAGCGAAATAGGCCTCAAGGTTATAGGGACTGTGGTCAATGCGGGAAAAGCACTTGCTGGCGCTGCAGGCGGTGACGTTAGTGGTTTGACAGAGCTGATTGCTAGCCTTCCGGAGACTATCAAAGAAATTAATGAGTTGAAAACCAAAATCGATGATATCGCCTCGTTAATGCAGCGAGTACAAACGGTTGGTGGTCAGCTAGGTTCTTTATCGAAAAAGACAGCAAATCCTTTTTCTAGCAGCGAGTTAGCCTTTGAGTTTAACCGTCTTAATGCGCTTATTCCTACAAAAGAAGAGTCTAACCGTATCTGGGATGAGTTTTTAATTACGGCAAAAGCACAGATGAAAAAGGCTATTGATGAAGATATTGATGGGTCAAGCGATTACCTAGTTGCAATTGAAAAGCTAATTAATCATGGTAAAGCAATTGTGGCTGTTGAAATAGACGTAGCGCAAGAGCAATCTCGCCAGATTGACTTACGTATTACTGCCGATGCAAAGCTTAAGCAGATCAGCCGAATTGATGAGTTTCTACAAAACAATCTAAATAGTTTAGATGAAGTACAGCAAATGGAAGAGCAGTTATTCCGCACGCTAAACAATCTAAAACGACCTATTTTTGTAGCGTTGACTAACTATCAAGCCGCTTTTAATTATTGGTCGTTAGGCGAAGCTATTGTGACGCCAAGTCTTAATCAAACTTATCAGGAGTACCGCCGCGACCTTGCATTACTTCGTGAGCAAGAAGCTGCTTCATTGGAGAGGTTTAATCCACGACCACAAGACTTTATGCTCACGATTGATAACTTAAATGCGCCACAGCAGCTTGTAGATTTTGCGAAAGATGGTGAGATGAGTTTTACTTTATCATTAGATAATGCCAATTTTTCACAGTTTGATCGTGTGCGCTTAGATGAAGTAAATGTTGTAATTGAAGGTAATGAGTTAAGTGAAAATCAACGATATGACATAGAAGTGAGATCGAGTGGTCACTACCTAGATAGATTTAAAGGGCAGCCTTACCAATTTAGTGCTGAGTCACTTTATCGCTTAGTTAGCTACGAGTTGTTAGATAGCCAATTATCGCGCATTGCGCTAATTACCAGTGGTGCAATTGCTGGTGATTACGCTATTAATTACTTTGAACCAACCCCTTTTACAACTTGGTCTATTAAGCTCAAACAACCAGAGTTATATGATTTAAGTAAAGTAGAAAATATTAAGGTGTCGTTTAAGGGAAATGCCATCCCTAAACAATAAATAGAGGGCGTATTTCTTTTTTGAGATTAAATTTGCAGTTGTGTGTTTGGTTTTTAAGTTAGGTTGAATCTCTGAGGTGTGGTTATTGCCAATAAATAGATGATGCGAGGCATAAATCCCAAACATACGCTGCTCACGGCTTTTTCTCAAGGCAGATTGAACCTGTGTTACTTGCATGTAGATAATAGATCATAGGTAATAGATATTTAATTTTAGCCGGATACAGAATTATAATGCTCACATAGGCTGCGGCTAATTAACCTGAACTCTGGTTAAGAGATTTACTAACGTATTGAATCATGGTGATATTTAAATTTATTTTCTCTAGCCAGGGATTTTCAGTGAAAACAAGGCGAATTTACGCGTCAATAGCTGGCCTATTGCAAGTGAATTCAACGCAGTTAGCGCTGAAAATAGCTGCTCGAGATAGATTTATTATCCAGAATTCAGGTTAATTAGTTTGTTGGAATTTATTTGGGCTTCTAATCGGTTTGAATTTTAAGCAAAGAAAAGCGCGCTCTATCTCTAGGCGCGCTTGCGGAATCTTCTAATTTTGCATCCTGCAATTGAACTTAATCAACTCCAATTTTTACTAATCCATGTCTATTACTATATTACTTTTTAGTTCTATGTAATGTAGATCAATCCCGATCTATATCCTTTATTCCTAAACATCCTGTAGGGGGAAATGCTATTACCAAATCCTCAATTGCACTTCCTAGTGCATCCATGTTTTAAGCAATCCCTTGTGTTACCTAAAAAGGCCTGTCCATTTATTCCTTTAACGTCCTGTTAAACAACTTAACCTGCGCTGTTATCCTTTTCGCGTCTTCCTGACGCTGTCCGTATTGCAACATTCCATTGTGATACTCGTCCTGAGCCTGTCCTAAAATCCGTATTATCCTGAGTAACCTAATCATTGGTTGGTCGAGTAAGCAATCCATTTCCATTTACTCGTAAGCATCACTGCTTGGTTGATGAATAAATTATAGGTGAATAAGGTAGTTAAACTAGGATAAAGCGGCATCAAATTACAGCTAGTGCAACTGTGATTTTATATTTGTTATTAAAATACAATGGGTTACTTTTTTTATGCTGCTTTTTTGTGTTACATTTTACTCATTTGCTGTCATATCCGTGAGAGATCTCCCACATGATATTTCCATTTCAGGCGTTTCTGTCTATTTATAGCCATTTAAAGTGTGCACTTTATAGTGGTTCAAGATAGAATTATTTGATAATAGTTATTGTTTAGGTGAAATAATGAAGAAAGCACTTACTATCGTTTTGGGACTTGTTGTATCAGTACCTGCATTTGCAAATGACGTTGTTAATATTTACTCTTTTCGTCAACCGTACCTTATTCAACCCATTTTAGATGATTTTACAAAACAAACCGGTATAAAAACTAATGTTGTGTTTGCTAAAAAGGGTTTAATTGAACGCGTTAAACGAGAGGGGAAGCACAGTAAAGCCGATCTAGTTTTAACCTCTAATTTTAGTGCGCTTATTCAGTTAGAAGACTTAAATTTAACGCAAAGAATAAAAAGCGACAGTGTCAATAAAAATGTGCCTGCAGCTTTTCGTGACACAGATGGCCAGTGGGTTGCATTAACAAAGCGCGTGCGAAATGTTTATTCGTCAAAAGAGCGTGTAGGCGCGTTACCAAACCTAACTTATGAAGATTTAGCAGACCCTAAATATAAAGGACAAATTTGCACTCGTTCGGGAAAACATCCGTATAACCTAGGGCTTGTTGCATCTATGATTGCTCATCATGGTGAGGCAGAGACTAAAGTGTGGCTGGAAGGCGTTAAAAATAACCTAGCGCGTAAACCGCAAGGCAATGACCGTGCTCAAGTAAAGGCGGTTAAAGAGGGGTTGTGTAACTTAGCGTTAGGCAATAGCTACTATCTTGGTAAAATGCTACAAGATAAAGAACAAAAAGCATGGGCTGAGGCGGTGAATATTAATTTTCCGAATCAAAATAACCGTGGTTCGCACATAAATGTATCGGGTGCTGTTATTACAAAGTTCGCTAAAAACCCTGAAAATGCCTTGAAACTTATAGAGTATATGACCGACAATAAAGCACAAAACGTGTATGCCTCGCTTAATATGGAGTATCCGGTTAAGGCAGGTGTTGAATTATCAAGTTTGGTTGCGTCTTGGGGTAGCTTTAAGGAAGACAGTTTACCACTTGATGAGATCAGTAAATATCGTCCGTTAGCACTTAAGCTGATTGATGAGGTGAAGTTCGATCTTTAATGAATTATAAATTTAAGCTGTCTAAATGGCAGCTATTTGCGTGGTCGACAGGCTTAATATTGTCGGCCCCGTTGTTCTTCCTCTTATTTGAATCCTTACAAGGCGACTCAGAGGTGTTTACTCACCTTTGGAATACCGTCCTTTGGGATTATATAACTAACACTGTGTTGCTGATTTTGGGTGTTTGTGTGCTCAGTTGTGTGATTGCATTGCCGCTTGGATGGCTAACTGCTTACTGTCGCTTTCCCGGTAAAAAACAGTTTGAATGGGCACTTATGCTGCCCCTTGCTATGCCTACCTATATTATTGCTTACGTATATACAGATTTATTAGATTACGCAGGCCCTGTGCAAATAACGTTGCGCGAGTGGTTTGGCTGGCAATCACCTAATGATTACTGGTTTTTTGATATACGCACATTACCAGGTGCCATAGTGATGATTGCTTTGGTCCTGTATCCGTATTTATTTTTGATTTTTAAAACAGCGCTTCGCGAGCAATCGTTTAAATTAGTCCAAGCTAGCCAGTTAATGGGGCTATCTCCTTGGAAAAGTTTTTTTAAAGTAAGTTTAATACTCTCCAGAGGTGCAATTGTTGCGGCCCTTGCGCTCATTAGTATGGAAACTATGGCTGATTTTGCAACGGTCAGTTACTTTGCTGTAAGCACCTTAACGACCGCTGTTTACGATACATGGTTTGGTTATTACTCACTGACAGCGGCTGCAAAAATATCAGGTGTTATGCTATTACTTTTATTTTTAGCATTAATGGCTGAGCGCTTTAGTCGCCGTGATCAGGCCGTGTTTGAGCGCCAGTCGAGCGTTAACAGTGAATCGCTTTATATTTTAAAGGGTAAGTCAGGGTGGTTAGCCACTGCATTTTGTAGTTTTATTTTACTTATCTCTTTTATGATCCCCATAGCGGTACTTATTAATTATGCCGTTACTTATTTTGGTAAAGCATGGAGCAGCGAGTTTTTTAGTTATGCTTGGCAAAGTTTAAAAGTAGCAGGAGTAGTGAGTTTAGTAACCATTGCTTTGAGCATATTAGTGGTTTTTTATCAGCGCGTGGCAAAACAAACATATCCACTTATTCCTGGACGCTTAGCAAGCACAGGCTATGCATTGCCTGGCACCGTACTTGCCATTGCGGTTTTATTACCGCTTACATTGTTAGAAAACACCATAAATACAGTACTCGCACCGTATAATTTAGACATAGGTTTGCTGCTTAGCGGCAGTGTTTTTACCATTATTATTGCTTATATTGTTAGGTTTTACGCTATTGCACATGGAGCGATAGAGTCTAGCTTTTTACGCATTAGTCCATCACTTGATATGGCAAGTCAGTCAATGGGTAAAAGCCAAGGGCAAACATTAAGGTTAATACACTTGCCTCTATTACGACGAGGTTTGCTTACTGCGGCGTTACTGGTATTTATTGAATGTATGAAGGAGCTGCCAGCGGCATTACTACTTAGACCCTTTGGTTTTGAAAGTTTGGCGACTCACGTATTTCAGTATGTAAGTGATGAGCAACTAGAGCTGGCCTCTATATCTGCTTTATTTATTGTGATTGTGGGCTTTATTCCTTTGTATTTTATTAACCGTTCTATGGAGCAACGTAGTTAAATGAGTAGTTTAATTTTACAAGGCGTAAGTTATCACTATAACGACACCCAGGTGCTTCATGATCTAGATTTAACGGTTGGTAAAGATGAAATAGTGTGTTTACTTGGGGCCAGTGGTTGTGGAAAAACAACGACACTTAAAGCAATCGCAGGATTAATTGAAACGAGCCAAGGCCGTATTTTTATAGATGGTAAATTGGTGAGTGATGAAAGCTCATTTATTTCACCAGAGCACCGTAACATCGGCATGATGTTTCAAGATTATGCGTTATTTCCACATTTAACAGTCGCTAATAATATCGCATTTGGGCTAAGTTCAATGAATAAAGCCCAGAAGCAGCAACGTGTTGATGAAATGCTTAAGCTTGTGCATTTAATTGGCTGTGCCGACAGGTTCCCGCATCAGTTATCGGGTGGCCAACAGCAACGTGTTGCTATAGCTAGAGCACTAGCTTATAGGCCGAGTTTATTACTCCTTGATGAGCCTTTTTCTAATATAGATACTCAAGTACGTTTTGAGTTAATCGCTGATATACGGCGAATTATTAAAACATCTCAAGTGTCTGCTGTATTTGTAACACATTCAAAAGAGGAGGCATTTGCCTTTTCAGATACACTTGCCATTATGCATCGAGGAAAAATTGCCCAACAAGGCTCGCCAGAGCAGCTTTTTTCAATGCCAAGCTCAAAGGAGGTTGCGCAGTTTCTGGGTCAAGGCATATACTTAAGCGCAGAAGTGTTAACGGCGACTGAATACCGTACTCCGTTTGGCTTAGTTAAATCGTATATTGCGCATGAACATACTGAAAAAGCAGGGACAATATATGTTCGTCCTCACCAAATAGAGTTAGTGAGCGACAATATACATAATGAACAAAGCGAGCGAGCAACAATATTAAGCAGTCGCTTTATTGGCTCTGCGTATGTTTATATGGTTGTTATTGCTGAACAGGAAATTGAAGTTGCTGCACAATATGGCCAATCATTTGATAAAAATGAGCAGGTTATAATAAAAATAAAACCTCACACGGTGAATTTTTTCGAATCATAACTAATTTGTTATTCGCTGTGTTAATCCGTTTATAAGCTAAGGAATGACAATGGCGCAAGCGCAGTCGGGGATTTGTGCTGAGGCAAACTTACACGGTTTGCATTTATTTTTTAATGTGTTTGATGGCCAAGATGAGTCTCTGCGCGCAAAACTAAAGCAAGTTAGTGCAATAGAAGAAGAGTTTAGCGATCAATTTTCTGAATCAATGCTGTCATGCATGCTTGCTATCGGCGCACAGTACTGGCCGCATATCTTGCCTGAATATATCCCAAGTGAATTACAGAGCTTTCCTAATATAAATCACAGCGATCATCATATGAGCGTGCAGCCGTGTGATTTATTCGTACAAATACGCTCAGACCGAGAAGACGTTAATCATTTATTTGCACTGCAAATTTTAAAATTATTTGCCCCCGATGTTGAGCTGGTGGAGCAAATTCGTAATTTTCGGTTTTTGGATGGCCGAGATTTTAACGGCTTCATTTATGGGGGCGACACAGCCCTTGGAAGAAAGAAACGTGCTACGGCCCTGGTAAATAAACAGGGGAGCTTTGAAGATCAAGGCAGTTATATTCATGTGCAGCGTTATAAGCACGATTTAACAATGTGGCAGCACTTATCATTGAGTGAGCAAGAGCAAATAATGGGGCGTACGCGTCTTGATAATACGCTTATTACACCTACTGTAGAAACCTCTCATGCTGTGCGTAGCGAGCTAAAAGACGAAAGCGGGCAACCGCTATTATTAAATCAGAGCATGCCTTACGGTGATGTTTACGAGCAAGGGATGTTATCTATTTCCTGCGCCTCGACAGGAACAGCATTTGAAAAAGTACTGAAAAGCCGTTTAGGTGAGAAAGAGTGTTATGATCAGTGGCTTGATTTCACTCAAGCCGACATGGGATCTGCTTTTTTTGCACCCTCTATAGGATTTTTAAAGCAGCTTTAATTTTTTAGCTTGTTATACCAACCGGCATAAATATCTGAACAAGTTAACGAATTAAATCACTCTATAACGTTGTTAAAAAATTTTTATTTAGAACAACTAGATATAAAAATCCTTGCCTAGTTATAGCGCAATTTCCTTATCGTTAAATAGACCCATATATAAGCCGGTTGGTATTAAACGTTATCGAATAATAGTCTTACGCGCTCTAGTGTGACGTCTATTTCAGATATTTTTGCAGGTGCAATAAATATTGTATCGTCGCCTGCAATGGTCCCTAGCACACCATCTGCTTTACCTAACGAATCGAGTAAACGCGCAATAAGTTGAGCAGCCCCTGGGCTTGTGCGAATAATGATCATCATTTCGTTGTGCATAATGTCGATTACTAATTGGCGTAATGGGCTCTTTGCCGTAGGAACGCCCATTTCTGCAGGTAAACAGTAGACCATTTCTTGTTTAGCGTTACGTGTACGTACCGCACCAAACTTACTTAGCATCCGAGATACTTTGCTTTGGCTGATATTATCAAAACCTTGCTCTTTTAACGCGTCAACTATTTCGCCTTGAGAGCCAAAATTCTCTTCTTTTAAAAGTGATTTAAATGCTTTTACCAGTGCTTCTTGTTTATCTTGCGGTTGCATAGTCTTTATTCATTTTTGTTATTTATGTCGTAAATTCTACACAATAATGAATAATTATGCAGTAGTTGTTTAGTTAACTTGCCAGTTTGATGCGATAAACCAATAAAGTTTACAACTATGGTCGAAAATATACCTGAAATACACAGGATAAATTTGTTTTTAGTCGCTAATTTCATTATCTTAAGAGCCACAAATATTTCCTACCTCAAATGACGGAGAATTCCAATGAAAGTTGCTGTATTAGGTGCTGCAGGCGGTATCGGCCAAGCGTTGTCTTTATTATTAAAAACAGGCTTACCAGCTGGCTCTGAATTATCACTTTATGATGTTGCACCAGTAGTACCAGGTGTTGCGGTTGACCTTTCTCACATCCCAACAGATGTTAAAGTAGCAGGTTTTGGCGCAGATGAACTAAACAAAGCGCTTGAAGGCTCTGACATCGTTCTTATTCCAGCGGGTATGCCACGTAAACCAGGCATGGACCGTGCTGATTTATTTAATGTGAATGCTGGTATCATCAAAACGTTAGCAGAAGGCATTGCTGCTAGCTGTCCTAAAGCGTTAGTTGGTATTATTACTAACCCAGTAAACGGCACCGTTCCAATTGTTGCTGAAGTATTCAAAAAAGCGGGTACTTACGACGCTAAACGCGTATTCGGTATTACTACGCTTGACGTTATTCGTTCAGAAGCATTTGTTGCTGAGCTAAAAGGCGTAGACGTAGCAACAGTGAAAGTACCAGTAATTGGTGGTCACTCTGGCACAACTATCCTGCCTCTACTTTCTCAAGTTGAAGGTGTTTCTTTCACTGATGAAGAGGTTGCTGCACTTACTCCACGTATCCAAAATGCAGGTACTGAAGTTGTAAATGCTAAAGCAGGCGGTGGTTCAGCTACGTTATCTATGGGCGCTGCTGCTGCTCGTTTTTGTATGTCTTTAGTTAAAGGCCTACAGGGTGAAGAAGTTGTAGATTACGCTTACGTTGCTGTTGAAAATGGCGATGCAGAGTACTTTGCACACCCAGTACGTTTAGGTAAAAACGGCGTAGAAGAAATCCTTTCTTACGGCGAACTAAGCGCATTTGAAACAAAAGCAAAAAATGACATGCTTGAAACACTGAAAAAAGACATCAAAGAAGGTGTTGATTTCATGGCGTAATAGCCGGTTTGAGCAACAAAAAAGCCTGCATTTGCAGGCTTTTTTTTGCTCAGAATTAAGTTCACACTGTGTAACTAGTGGTCGCGATTAACCGCAATTCGGGCAAGGCTTATGAGAGCTTGCTTATAGTCAGATTCAGCTAAAAAGTCTAAACAGGCAATGGCTTTGTCTGCTTCAAGCTCTGCTTTTTGCATTGTAAATTCTAGCGCGTTGGTTTGTTTAAGTGCAGATAAAATTTCTTCTAAATGATCCATGCCATTACTGTGCTCTATTGCATCACGAATGAGTTGTGTTTGTTGCTCATTACCGTGCTGCATAGCATAAATAAGCGGAAGCGTTGGCTTACCTTCAGCTAAATCATCGCCAATGTTTTTACCTAATTGGTCGGCATCTGCGTTGTAATCGAGTACATCATCTACTAACTGGAACGCGGTGCCTAAATGCATACCGTAAAGGTTCAGTGCATCAAGTGTAGCTTGATCTTGCTCTGTAATGATCGCAGCAAGGCCGGTGGCTGCTTCAAACAACTTAGCTGTTTTAGAGTAAATAACCTGCATATAGCTAGCTTCAGTTGTATCTGGGTCATTACAGTTCATTAATTGCAGTACTTCACCCTCAGCAATTATATTGGTTGCATCGGCAAGTATTTGCATAATTTGCATTTTGCCTAGGCCAACCATTAGCTGAAATGAGCGAGTGTAAATAAAATCACCTACAAGTACGCTCGCAGCATTGCCAAATTCAGCATTTGCAGTAGGCGTGCCACGACGCAAGTTTGATTCATCTACAACATCATCATGTAATAGCGTTGCTGTATGAATAAACTCAACAATTGTCGCAAGCGTTATATGATCTTTACCCTGATAACCGAGTGCTTTGGCTGCTAAAATAGCTAACATTGGACGAACACGCTTGCCGCCACTATTAACTATATACAAACCAAGCTGGTTAACTAACGCCACATCTGAACGCATTTGCGCATGTATAAGTTGATTGACGTCATTCATATCGCTTTTGATTAACGCCTGGATAGCTTGTATATCCATTGATCTCCGAGCCAATTTTTATGTGTGAACGGCGCAGATTGTACAACAAAAAATGCACTAGCTCGATATTTTGTGACGATTGATTGAAAAAACACTATTAAAGTACTGAATAGAGACTTAATTTGGCAAAGTAACTGGTTAATTGATAATCAAAATGCACTGTCAGTTAAGTTTAATTATTACACTGTAACGCTCCTAGTTAGCTGCGATAGTTTATTTTAGCTAATGGTTAAAAAGCACTTGGCAAAAGGGCTAATTAATATAAAATGAAGGAAATAATGAATTGTCCTCAATGCAGCTACTTTTTATTCGTTTTAATTACAAAAGAGGGTTGCTAGTTTTTTCGCATTAGCGTAAACTTCGCGCCCTATCGAAGAATATTTTAGTTGCGCCGATTTGAGGGCGCACAGACGGAGTTAATTATGTACGCGGTTTTCCAAAGTGGTGGTAAACAGCATCGTGTGACGGAAGGTCAAACGATTCGTCTTGAAAAATTAGACGTTGAAACTGGTGCGGCAGTTGAATTTGATTCAGTACTTTTAGTTGCTGATGGTGAGAAAATCGAGATCGGTGTACCGTTCGTAAACGGTGGTAAAATAACAGCTGAGGTTGTTTCACATGGTCGCGGTGAGAAGATTAAGGTTGTTAAATTTAGACGCCGTAAGCATTCTCGTAATCAAATGGGCCATCGTCAATGGTTCACTGAAGTTAAAATCACTGGCATTAGCGCTTAATTAGAGGTACTTAGAAATGGCACATAAAAAAGCAGCTGGTAGTACTCGTAACGGTCGCGATTCAGAAAGCAAACGCCTAGGTGTTAAGCGTTTTGGTGGCGAATCAGTTCTAGCGGGTAGCATCATTGTACGTCAGCGTGGAACTCGTTTTCACCCAGGCACTAACGTAGGTATCGGTAAAGACCACACTATCTTCGCAAAAGCAGATGGTAAAGTTCAATTTGAACAGAAAGGTCCTTTAAACCGTAAATACGTAACTATCGTAACTGAGTAATCAGTAAGGTAGTTAAAAAACCCCGCCTTTGCGGGGTTTTTTGTTTTCAGTTCTTTTATAATATATACCCAAGTGTTTTTCGTTGTGTGCTCTAAAGGCTACTTCGGTATATAATAGTTAAATTAACAAGCCAATCCCTAAAGTGAGTAATCATGAAGTTTGTAGATGAAGTAGAAATTCGCGCAGAAGCTGGTGACGGTGGCAGCGGTATCGTGTCTTTTCGTCGTGAAAAATATGTTCTTGATGGTGGACCTGATGGCGGTGACGGTGGAGACGGTGGTAGTGTTTATCTGCAAGCTGATGAAAACTTAAATACCCTTATCGATTATCAATTTGAGCGCTTTCACAGAGCTGAACGCGGTACAAATGGTCGTAGCCGTAACTGTACTGGCAGAAAAGCAGATGATTTGTTTGTTATGGTGCCTGTAGGTACGCGTATTATGGATGTTGAAACGCAAGAGGGGCTTGGCGATTTAACTCAACATGGTCAAAAAATTCTAGTTGCAAAAGGCGGTTTCCACGGCTTGGGGAATGCGCGCTTTAAATCAAGTACTAACCGAGCGCCTCGTCAAAAAACATTAGGTACACCAGGTGAAGTACGTAACCTGAAGCTAGAGCTACTGCTATTAGCTGATGTAGGCTTACTAGGCTTGCCAAATGCAGGTAAGTCGACATTCATACGTAGTGTATCTGCAGCTAGACCGAAAGTGGCTGACTACCCATTCACTACGCTTATACCTAACTTAGGTGTTGTACGCCCTGAGGCAAATAAATCATTCGTTATTGCCGATATACCAGGCTTAATCGAAGGGGCTTCTGATGGTGCTGGTCTAGGAATACAATTCTTAAAGCATTTAGAGCGTTGTCGTGTGCTATTACACATCATTGATCTACTGCCAGCAGATGGTTCAAATCCTATTGATAATGCTTTTGCAATAATTAATGAACTGCATCAGTACAGTCCAAAATTAGCTGAAAAGCCACGTTGGTTGGTATTCAACAAAATAGATTTGTTGCCTGAGGATGAAGCAAAAGCTTTATGCGAAAAAATAGCTGAAGAGCTTGGAGAGACTGAAAATATTTATGACATTTCAGCGATTAATAAACTCAATACTCAGCCTCTAATTCACAACATCATGACGTTATTAGATAGCATGCCGAAAGAAAAGTTTGCTGAAATAAAAGATGAAGAAATTGAGTTTAAGTGGGACACTTATCATAAAAAAGCTACTAAAGGCGACGATGATGATTGGGATGACTGGAATGAAGATGATTACGACGTGGAAGTTGTCTACGAGCGTTAATTACAGTTAATTATATAAAAGGAGCAATCGCTCCTTTTTCTTTGTTTAATTATAAAGTTTTAGGTGTTTAGAATGGTAATTTCAATGATTGCTGCAATGGCAAATAATCGTGTAATTGGTTTAGAGAATAAAATGCCTTGGCATTTACCCGCCGACTTACAGCACTTTAAAAGAATAACAACGGGTAAGCCGGTAATAATGGGTCGTAAGACGTTTGAGTCAATAGGGCGTCCTTTACCTGGTCGTCGTAATATTATTATCACTCGAAATAGCAAATACTGTGCGGAAGGTATTGAGATTGTTACAACACCAGAGGCTGCTTTAGATCTAGTTGGTGATGTGGAAGAAGTGATGATTATTGGTGGTGGTAATATTTACCAGCAATTTTTAGAGCATGCTGATCGCCTATATTTAACGTTTATAGATTTAGATATTAATGGTGATACACAGTTTCCTGATTACCAAAAAGTTGCTAATTGGGAAATAAAAGAAGAAGAAAGTAAACAAGCTGATGAAAAAAACAAATCTAGTTATAAATTCGTAACTTTATACAAAATTAAATAACATTATTGCGGTATCTTTAGTTAGTTGATACAATATTGACCAATCAACATAGGAATAAAGTACCATAAAGGTGTATCATGTCTAAATTATCAAAGTTAGTTGTTATTGCTGCTGTTGCAGTTGGTTCATTTTCTTATACAGCGCCTGTAAATGCTGACGATCAATTAGCGGTATCCATTTGTGAGTATATTGCTGCTGATGATAAAAATCGCCTACGTAGCAAACTTAAAAGTTCTCGTGTAAAAATTCGCAATATTTATGATGCAGTCCAATGTAATGGTAATAACTTGTTACGCCATGCTGTCGCAAGCAATGCGGTTGACACAGGTGAGTACATAGTTAAAAATCTATCGAAGAGCTCGCTTGCCGATGGCGCAGACATCGCTTGGGCTGAAAGCAGTGGTAATGGCGGTTCACCTCTTATTGCTGTTATTAAAGAGCGTGCGGGCCTTTAATTAAGAAAAGAAAAACTCCATATATCCATTATTTAATGAGGTATGGTTTTATATAAAAAACGCTCCTTTATTTGGGGCGTTCTTGTTTTTTAAATAGTATTTATTTTTGCGAAAAACCCTAATTATACCAATCTGCTTATATATGGGGTCTATTTAACGTTAAGAAAATTACGCTAGAACTAGGCAAAAATTTTTGTATCTAGTTGTTCTAAATAAAAAATTTTTAACGACGTTATAGTGCAATTT